>JAEZIV010000164.1 GCA_023436515.1 Bacillota bacterium | reverse complement strand
GGATACCCTCAAAGCTGATTTTATCTATACCTGCATAGGCTTTCGCAATGGCTTTTTCCATATCATCCTCCACAGCGGTTACACCCAAGACTCTACCGCCTGCAGTATAAAATTTCCCGTCACTAGTGGAGGTCCCGGCATGAAAAATTATGGTACTCTCATCAGCTTCGGCTGCTTCAAGTCCTTTTATTTCAAATCCGGTAGCGTACTTACCGGGATATCCTCCCGAGGCTGCTATGACGCATACTGCAGCATTATCCTTCCATTCAATCTTAATATCAGAAAGCTTTTCGTCTATTATTGCATTGAATATATCAAATAGATCTGTCTTTAGCCTTGGTAGCACTACCTGGGTTTCAGGGTCTCCAAAGCGAGCATTGTATTCAATAACCTTTGGTCCGTCCTTTGTTATCATGAGACCAAAATACAATATTCCCTTAAAGGTACGGTTTTCCTTATTCATAGCCTCTATAGTCGGGAGGAATATTTCTCTCATGCATTGTTCGGCAAGCATACTGTCGTATATCCGGCTTGGAGAAAAGGTCCCCATTCCCCCTGTGTTGGGTCCCTGGTCGTTATCAAATACTCGCTTGTGATCCTGGGAGGACACCATGGGCACAACAGTCTTACCGTCAGTAAAGGCCAGTATGGAAACCTCGGGACCCTCGATAAATTCCTCTATAACCACCTTGCTTCCCGCTGCACCGAATATTTTGTCATTCATTATTTCCTTAACTGCCGCCTTAGCCTCATCCAAGGCTTTTGCAATAATAACACCCTTCCCCAGAGCAAGGCCATCCGCCTTAACAACAATTGGTGCACTGCAGGTATCAAGATAATCTATTGCCGCTTCACTGCTCTCAAACACCTGGTAGCCTGCTGTGGGTATGTTATACTTTCGCATCAGATCCTTTGAAAAGGACTTGCTCCCCTCAATTATGGCAGCTGCCTTTACAGGCCCGAAAGCCCTGATCCCCGCAACCTCAAGTGCATCTACCATTCCAGCTACCAACGGATCATCTGGGGCTACCATAACAAAATCTATCTTATTATCTTTGGCGAAATTGACAATTCCATCTATGTCTGTGGCTTTTATCGGAACACATGCAGCAAGCTTGGATATCCCTCCGTTTCCGGGAGCACAGAATAATTCACTTATCTTTGGACTTTTGGAGAGCTTCCATATTATTGCGTGCTCTCTTCCTCCGCCTCCAACAACCAAAACCTTCATATCTTCTCCATTTCTGCTTATGTAAGCAATAAAGCATTATTTTTCTAAATTAAATCGGAAGGCTCAATGGAGCCTCCCTTAAAATTATTATATACACAACCCGGGTTCGGTGAACCCTTTTCTTTTAGTGCTTGAAATGCCTCATTCCTGTGCAAACCATTGCAATACCGTATTTGTTGCAGGCGTCGATAGATTTCTGATCATTAAGGGAGCCGCCGGGCTGAATTATTGCCTTTATACCGGCAGCAGCCGCTGCTTCAACACAGTCCTCAAAGGGGAAGAATGCATCAGAAGCCATTACTCCTCCTTGAGCTCTATCTCCTGCATACTCTATTGCTACCCTGGTAGGAACAATTCTGTTTGTTTGCCCAGGGCCTACACCAATTGTCATTTTACCCTTTGCAAGGGCTATACCGTTTGACTTTGTATGCTTTACAACCTTCATGGCAAATATCAGGTCCTCCAGCTGTTCCTTTGTGGGTTGAACCTCTGTAACGCACTTAAGGTCCTCTTCATTAAAGAGCTGAGAATTGTACTTTTGTACCAAGAGACCGCCGCAGACCTTCTTCATATCCATAGTATCCTGGGGAACCTTCTCCTCAATACCCTCAAGCTTAAGCAATCTGATGTTCTTCTTTTGTGAAAGGATTGCAACAGCCTGTTCTGTGAAGGCAGGAGCAACTACTATTTCAACAAAGATCTTATTGATCTCTTCAGCTGTCTTCTCATCAATCTCTCTGTTAGCGGCAATTATTCCACCAAAAATTGATACAGGATCAGATTCATATGCCTTCATATATGCTTCATATATGCTTGAACCGCTGCCCACACCGCAGGGATTTGTATGCTTTACCGCAACTACAGTAGGCTCGCTGAATTCCTTGACAAGCTCAATTGCTCCATTAGTATCATTTATATTGTTAAAGGACAATTCCTTACCATGAAGCTGTACAGCACTTGGCAGAAGCCCTCTGTTTGCACCCACTTCCTTATAAAACACTGCTTTCTGGTGTGGATTTTCACCATAACGCATATCCTGGACCTTTTCATAGGTAAGAGATAGCGTTTCAGGGAAATCAATATCTCCAAGAGTGTCCCTCAAATATTTTGCTATAAGAGTATCATAATGACTTGTATGTTCAAATACCTTGTAAGCAAGTCTGAATTTCGTCTTTACACTTACGTCTCCGGTTTCATTTACTTCGGAAAGAACCGTTTCATAATCCGAGGGGTCAACCACAACTGCAACATCCTGATAGTTCTTAGCGGCTGCTCTGAGCATTGTAGGTCCGCCGATGTCAATATTTTCAATAGCCTCTTCAAGCTCCACATTTCCCTTTAATATTGTTTGCTTGAAAGGATATAGATTTATAACAACTATATCAATAGTTTCAACACCAAGCTCCTTGATCTGCTTCATGTGCTCCTCATTGCTTCTGATTGCAAGCAGTCCGGCATGAACCATAGGGTGAAGTGTTTTTACTCTTCCGTCCAGACATTCGGGAAAACCTGTCACATCGGAAATGTTAATAACCTTCAGACCGGCATCTGCTAGTGTCTTTGCTGTTCCACCCGTTGATATTATCTCCACACCCTTGTTAGCCAGAGCTTTTGCAAAATCCACAATACCTGTCTTGTCCGAAACGCTTATTAATGCACGCTTAATCATAAACCCAATCCTCCAATCGATTGATAAAAACGTTTGTACACTTCCTGTAATTACAGAAAGCACTTTATATTAATGTAAAATTGAAACCTGAAAATGTTAAATTATTCTTACCCTTTTACCTTCTATAACTAATCTGTTATCTGCGAAAAGCTTTACTGCCTCGGGTAAAATCTCCCACTCTGCCTGCTCCATTACTCTTTTCTGAAGCAGCTCAGGGGTATCTCCCTCCTCCACATATACTGCTTTCTGCAAAATTATCGGGCCTGCATCGGTCTCAAGCTCAACAAAATGCACCGTTGCTCCTGTCACCTTAACCCCTGACTCCAGTACATGCCTGTGAGGTGTTAATCCGTAAAAGCCCTTTCCGCAAAAGGCAGGAATTAAGGAAGGGTGAACATTGATAACCCTGTTTTCATAGAATTTGCTAAAGCGTTCTCCCAGAATGGACAGAAAACCAGCCATTACGATAAGCTCTGCTCTCTGTTCAGAAAAGTGTTCAATAAGCGCCTTGTCATAATCATCTATATTATCAAAGGACTTTCGGGAAATAACTATACTGTTTATTCCGTGTTTTCTTGCCCTCTCAAGTGCATACACCTCAGGCTTGCTGGCAACAACAGTTACTATTTCAACGTTGCTTATGTATCCGCTATCAATCTTATCAATAATGGCCTGAAGATTTGAGCCCCCTCCAGACACCAATACGCCTACTCTAAGCATACCCGCCTCCTTGTACCGTCAATATGTCCCATTTAAATGAGACAATAAATATCATCCAAATCTTTAAATTATGTCTACTCCTGCTTCACCCTCGGTAATAGAACCTATAATATACGCAGCTTCGCCAACCGACTTGAGGTAGTCCATTACTTCATCAGCTTTAGCACTGTCTACAGCCATCACAAGACCAATACCCATATTAAAGGTGTTGAAAATATCTCTGTCCTCCATTTTACCCAGCTCTCTCAGGAGATCAAATATGGGCAATACAGGCCAGGAGCCCTTTTCAATAGTTACACA
>JAEZIV010000101.1 GCA_023436515.1 Bacillota bacterium | reverse complement strand
TCTGTATTCTATCCATTCTTCTTTCACAATCAACTTCGATGTTTGAAACGAGTTCATGGTCAATATAGTGCCCGACATATTCCAAAGAGCCTTCCGGCATTGGTTTTAGTATCTTATCGCCGTCCATTTTCTTTAGTGTCTTATAACCCATAAAAGCTGAGGGTGTTTGTACAGTATGTATAGAACCTTCTGCAAGATGGAGAGCCATGGGCCAGTTATCCGGAATCACATTTACTACCCGGGTAAGCCCTGCATGAACAGCAGCCTGAGCAGGCCACACATGAGTTGCAATAAAAGGTATTTCTTTAGGTAATTGACCATATACAGGGGTCATAAGCTCCGCTACTTTTTGATCTACGGCATTATAGCTTAGCTTTTTAAACCCTTCTGAATTAAGGGGCTCCCAATAAAACTTATTGAAAAGAGAAGATTTCTGTGACAGTCTTGACCCCATAGAGTATAAAGAATTGAGTTTATCAATAACCTTGCCTCCTGTTGTCTGAGAGTATGAGTTAAGATCAAACCAGTAGGGTATATATCCCATGGAGTGTGCTGCTGATGCAATTGCCATTGAAATTCTATAGTGACCAAAACCCATTCTTATGTTACCAACTATTAATGATTTTTCAGGATGCAGTGTACCGCCCTCTGCTCCTATTTCGATATTTTGTACACCTATAAACTCATCCAGAACTTCGTTCTTACTGGTACATAATGGATATACCGTTTTGCTGTCATCTCCATATTTTTTAGTATACTTTTTTTGGGATTTAATTGCTTTTTTACAAACCTTGTTGGGAATAATATTGCCAAAAATTACACTTGTTCTATCCATCTCTCTCCTCCTACCCAAAACATTTAAGAAATACAAATTTTATTTAAAAAACCATTTTCAGCACTATCAGCAAATTGAGTAAAAATAATACATATATAAAGAAATAAAAAGGATGCACCCGCAACGTCAATACATGTCATATAATATTATCCATGAAGACTACTTTTCGCATCCTTGATTATGCTTAAATTATAAAATAAGATTTATAAAGTACACTCGCAATTTCTCGCATAATTAGTGTAAAATCTAATAGTTTTTAGTTAAATTTGTAGTAAAATTTTATTCAGTTTTAATAAAATTCAGCACTTAAAATTTTCTATACTTATTAAAGTCATTTCTATAAACAGCAGGAGTAACCCCTTCCAAGCGCTTAAAAACCTTAATAAAGTAACCACATTCCTCAAAGCCTAAATCCATTGAAATATTTGTTATTGAATCATTAGAGGTTTCTAGGAGCTCCTTTGCCTTTCTTATTCTTATCTTGTTAATATAATTTGCAAAATTCTCTCCTATATCTCTTTTAAACAGCTTGCTGAAGTAGCTTGAACTTATATTACATATAGCAGCCATTCCATCCAATGTAATTTGTCTTGAGTAGTTGTTTTCAATATACTCCAAAGCTGGCCTAAGTAGTATATTATCCTTAGACCCTCCATTGCTTTCAAGAGTAAAAGAATTATTGCGTATGTATTCATTCTGAAGAACTATTTCCTGTTTTTCATTTAGATTTATTTTTAGGATTGCTTCTTCTACAATATAATTACTAAGGTTATAGATCATGCCCGCAATTGCTTTGATTTTATCCAGTTTCATTACAGGTAGTTTATTATAAAGTCCTTGAAGCTGTGTTTTATTAAACGAAGCAATAACAGCACTTTTTTCACCTACAATTTGCTCAAGCAAATCTTTGTCATTATCAGTATCTAATAATACTTGTCCAGCCATAACTGCTCCGAGGTATTGACCATTTACAATTATAGGAACAGCAAAATCAACAATCCCCATATGGCATAAATAAATATATGGTTGCCCTAGTCTTGCTGCCTCTAGTCCACCTCTTGAATCACACTTCTGGCAAACTGATGAGAATTCTGGATGAGACCTGATTTTTTTGCATAGCTCACTGCATCTACAATGCTTGGTAACAGGAATACCTCTAAAATCGACCGTCAGCAGTGCCATATCTGTTGCAGCTGAAATGGAGTCCTGAATGTTTTCAAAATTATTAGTGTTAATAATGAAATCTAAATGCAATGGATTTTGTTTCACATTCTCACCTGCCTATTTTTTTACAGCTTTCTCTTACCACAAGTTCAGTTGGTACTAGTATCTTTTTGGGGTAACCTGCATCATTGCATATCTTTTCTCTCAATAACTGCACCGCTGTTTCCGCCATAAAACCTATAGGGATTTTTACAGATGTTAAAGGTGGACTTAAGTACTTTGACGTAGCGAGATCATTATATCCAATGATGCTGATATCTCCAGGAACGGAAAAGTTCGCTTCTGAAATAGCTCTCAAAGCACCTGTAGCCATTGTATCGTTTGCAATAAAAAATGCTGTCGGATAGTCTCCCGAATTTATAGCCTTCTTCATCAAGTTATAGCCTTCACTAGAGGATCTGACTCCCCCTATAAAGTCATACTTTGCATTATAAATATTATGCTTAGTCAATATTTCGTTAAAAAGCTTTTTCTTGTAATCAACTATTACTTCTTTATAATTTCCTGTGCCTACTGCACCTATATACCCTATCCTTTCGTGCCCAAGGTCTATTAGATACTCTAGAGC
>JAEZIV010000061.1 GCA_023436515.1 Bacillota bacterium | reverse complement strand
GAAAAGCGAAGGCTGTGATAATTGTTACATACACAGGGCCAATGGAAGAAAAGGCATCAATACCGATATTATATATAAAACTGAGGAATTTGACAGACCTGTTCAAAAAGATAAGAAGGGTAACTATAAAATAAAGAGCGGGCAAATGGTATATCTATGCTTTAACAGTGATTTTCTTATTTCTGAGGCTGATGAATGGCGAAAAGAAGCATGGGAAATGATCAGAGAACGAAGGGATCTGAATTTTTTATTTTTAACCAAAAGAATTGAGAGATTCGATATAGGTTTACCGGAGAATTTTCATAACGGCTTAGACAATGTAACAGTATGTATATCGGTTGAAAATCAAAGAAAAGCCGATGAGAGAATACCTATTCTTAAGGAAATGCCTATCAAACACAGGATGATAATTTTGCAGCCAATGCTTGAGAGAATAAGTATAGAAAAATATCTTGATGCTTCAATTGAAGGTGTGGTTGTCGGTGGAGAGTCGGGAAGTAATGTCAGAGAACTGGACTATGATTGGGTATTGGATATTCGGGACCAGTGTGTCAGTAAGAATGTTAATTTTGAATTCAGACAGGTTGGATCAGTATTTATCAAGGATGGTTCAACGTATAGGGTACAGAGGCAGTATCTGTGCTCCCAGGCCAGAAAAGCAAATATCAATTTCAAACCGAAACCATGATAGATTAGTATTTGAAACTGAAATAATAGGCAGTGCCATATATTCACACAGCGATAAAGAAAAGATTGATCCTCCTTTTAATGAACTACTTAAGGATGCTGATGTACTTCAGCACTGCCTGTATAATCCTATGCTGAAGATCAAGGAGAATGAAATCAAAAGGTATGAAAGACTTAGAGTGGAATTTGGTTTATAATAAAAAAATAAATAATGTGATCGGGTGGTAAGGGTGAAAAATACATTTGCTTGGTCATTGTGCTTTTCACGCAGAGAAAAGCCACTATGTGTCTTATCTTTTCATTACTAAATGTGTACGCGCTATGCGCGTAGATTGGAGATAATATGAGTTATAAGCTTACAGAAGAAAATATGCAAAAATTAAGAGAAGAATTAGAATACAGAATGACAGTTAAAAGAGCTGAAATAGCAAGGGATAAGCTGGAGGCTGCGGCTCACGGTGACAGGTCGGAAAACGCAGAATACAAGGAAGCCTGCGAACGTTTTCATGCTAACGATAACAGAATTCAGGAGCTGCTAACCATTATTTCAACTGCTATTATTATAGATGAAACGAATACCGATAAGTCTGTTCTTGGAATTAGCAGCAAAGCAAGAATCAAGTTTATTGAGGATGAGGATGAGGATGTTGTTACATTAGTAACAACAATGGATAGCAACCCTGCGAAAATGCATATCAGCATAGAATCTGACCTTGGTAAGGCGCTATTAGGGAGAAAAGCCGGAGATAGGGTAGAAGTCAATGCTCCAAGCGGCAGGTACTCTGTTGAGATATTAGAAATTTTGTAAGTGTTAATATAAGCCTTTCTTTCTTATTTGATTTTTAATTTTGAAGATAAGTAAATAATTTTCAGTCTAAATTTTATCGAATCGCACATAATATAAGTGTCCGAAAGGATAAAAATATATTTCAAAGGAGCGATGCTTTATGACAGATAGCAACAAAAAATTGGTACCTGAAGCAGCAAGCAAGCTCGATAAGATGAAATATGAAATTGCTGCCGAACAGGGTGTTAATCTTAAGGAAGGCTACAATGGAGACATTACTTCAAGAGATGCCGGAAAAATCGGTGGCAACATGGTTAAGAAAATGATCGAATATGCAGAAAAGAATATGAAGTAGCAAACAATCAAAAAGGCCCGAAAGGGCCTTTTTGATTGTTTGCAGATATTTTAATAAATCCCCCAGCTGCCTAATTGCTAGACAGATGTAATCTTGGTATAATGTGAATATTCGACAATTTAATGGGATTATGGGGGTAAGGGTGTATTTAAATAAAATAAAATTAAGTCATAAATTGTATATTGGCTTTGGCATTGTAATATTCTTAATGCTAGCTCTGATTGTCTATACTTACTATAACTACTCAAATCAGGTTAAAGCAGTGGATACAAATCTCAATTCCTATCAGGTTATGCGGGAAGCCGATGCAATTCTGGAAAGCATGTTAAATATGGAGACCGGAGCCAGAGGCTTTGCACTCACCGGGAAGGAAGAGTTTCTTGAGCCCTTTGAGAAGGGCAAAGCGGATTATGTTAACCACCTGAGTAATCTTAAATATCTGACCAGCGGCAATATGCTGCAACAGGAAAGATTGAATGAGCTGAATGAAAAATATCAAAGCTGGTATTATTGGGAGACAAAGGAGATTATTGAAGGCCGAAGAAAAGTGAATAACGGTCTGCTAAAAATTGATGATATAATCGCTTTGGCTCAAACAAATACCGGTAAGAATGAAATGGACGGTATCCGCAAGATAGCAGCTGATATAATCAAAGACGAACAGGCTATGATGGATAAAAAGAATGGGAATCTGAAGCGAATGATTGACATAACCGGATTAACCATTTCTATCGGTGGCTTTTTGACTCTAATTGTGGCTGTAATTATTTCCTTACTCACAGCCAGGACTGTTACCAAACCGGTCAGAATG
>JAEZIV010000008.1 GCA_023436515.1 Bacillota bacterium | reverse complement strand
ATTGTTGTTTGGTGCAAAGGCTATGTCTGTGCCCGAAAGTAAACCTGTTCTGTCTGCCCAAGCTATGGCGTCAGTATAGTATTGACCGCGATATTGTGCAGCAAGGCTGCTTGTACCGGTTGCCGCCGGTTTGCCGCTAGATCGCCATAAAAACGCCACTACCTGACCGGTGGTAATAGTCTTGTTGGGACTGAATGTAGTGGCGCTTGTGCCGCTGGTGATGCCATTTTCCACCGCCCATAGTACAGCTTCATAAAAATAGTCATTAGGCTTTACATCGGTAAACGGATTATATGTTGAAGTCGGTTTGGGCTGACCCTTTGCTCTCCATAGGAAAGTAACAACCTGGCCTCTTGTGCAGGTGGCCTTCGGGGAGAAGGTAGTGTCCGAAGTGCCGCTGGTAAAGTTATTTTTTAATGCCCAAATAACAGCTTTTTCATAATATGAGCCACTTGAAACATCCGTAAATGGGTGATTTACAGGTGCCGTCTTATCCATTACAGTGATGGTATATTCCCCTATTACACTACCGTCAGTCTGTTTCAATTGAATTACCTTTGATCCTGTGGTTGTGAATGGTCTTCCTTGTGTTAAGCTCACTGTCTTTGATGTGTAAAACAATATTTTTTCGCTTATATCATTAACTTTACTGCCTGTATTATAAACAACCTTCAAGCCGCTTATATCAAATCCCTCACCAATAACATAGGTTCTTTTTGTAGGATAAGACAACACATTAGCTCCCTTTTTTAAATTAGGATCAATGTTAGGTGCGGGAGTGGGTGTTGGTGTGGGAGTGGCCTTTTTTACATAAACAGAACAGGTTGCTTTTAATCTCGCAGCCTGCACGGTAATGGTAGTCGAACCTACATTCTTTGCAGTAATATTACCTTCGGCATCAATAGACAATATTTTGTTGTCGTATTTAAATGATGGTTTGGCTCCTGAACCTTCAGGTAAAACGGTAGCTGTCAACTTTTGAGTTTCACCAACTGTTAAATTCAAGATTGATGCACTCAATTCTATTTTTTTAGGCGTTGGATTTTGATGGCCCAGAATTTCAAACATAGGCGATTGTCCAAGATATAGATTACACAAGTCACGTAAGTATTCCCACTTTTTCCGTAACACAGGTGACTCGTTGGACTTAATACGGTCTGCAATTCCGTCTCTGTTAGCGTAAATAGAGCCGGGAATAGTGGCAATATCATCTGATGCACGAGTTTTTCCATAACTGTATGCAAAATAGTTTTTGTCACCATCTTTCCATGACGTACCATATTGCCGTCCATCATTAAAGCCGGCTATTACAGTGTCTATATCAGATATGTACAAATCAAGAGCAAAGTTTACAACATGCATAAGCTCATGTATAGGCGTTGTACTTGGGAAACCCTCATATAATACTACATAGTATCCGTTAGCATTGCTTCCGCTAACCCCCAATGTACTACCTTTTTTTGCTCTAAAATAAATGCTTAAATTTTTTATACTGGTAATAGAAGCTATAACTTCCTCCCCTATAAATGCCAATGCATTCTCCAGGTACTGTCGCCCTTCCGGTGTTGACGGAACTTCCTCAATGATGCTTACACCATAGGCTTTGTTCATGCGCTCGATAAAGTCTTCTGAGGTGGACTCCGCCAAAGTGGTCAATGAGAGGCTCGAAAATAATATGCAAATTATTATTGCTGCTGCTAACAAACGTTTCATTATATCACCCCATTTAATTATTAATTATCTAACAATTTAAACATATCATTATAGAATATAAATAACCGTCTTTGGAGTGAACTGTTGAATTTACGCCCTGAAATGTATGATTTTTATTAATTCATCAATCGCATTCTCCCAATCGTAGTCTGAAATATCGAAAACATGGGGTTGAATGGGCAGCAATTCTAATATCTGCATTTGTCGTTTTTTCCGCTCTATCTTTTTTTTGCCATAGCGATTTCACAGTCGCGAATCAAGACTTTCTTTGGTGCATTGCCGCAAGCTTCGTCACAAATAATCTTTATATCTCCAATCATGTCCATTTTTTTAACCTCCGCTAAATTAAAGAATTATACACTCTTAGCATTTTACTCATCAGCCTTACAATGCATCGGTTATACAAAAATAAGCCCTTTATTCTGAAGTGGAGGACCTGATTATCATATCCCCATCATACCATCACTTTTAATAAAGGGCCTCTAAGCTATTACCAGGTGAGCCTGCCCCCGCTAACTCTAGGTGTCTTGATTTTACGGCAACGTAACTTTCCAGCTATTAAACGAAGTAAATGCATTATTAGACGCATCATATAATACATAAAGTTGAGTTACATTAGTCTTAACAGGTGTATTATCAGCCTTAGCCTTAACTGTAAGAATTACAGTCTTCGTTTCAGCATCAGCTGTTATATTAGTTATTGTGAAACCAGATACGCTGAATGTAATTGTTTTAAGACTGTTCTCGCTAATTGCTTCTGAGAAGTATATCGTTATTATCCCAGTAGTATTCTGTGGTACAGTATTGTCTGGATAGTTGGCTTGAGGATTAGCAAAATCTCCACTACCTATAACCTTAGCAATATCCTCAGTTGATACATCATTATCATGATTCCACATAACAATTTCAGGAGGAGTCTTGTCATCAATCATGCCGTAATAAGATGCTTTCAACTTACCGCCCCACTCCGACTCTGAAGATAGGTCATTACCAATAGAAAGACTTACCCCTTCTCCTGCCTCATCTTTTGCATCGGTAGTTAACTCTTTGTTCAGAATCAAAACCACCTCTGTTTTACCATTAGAATTTACGCTACGTGATTCAATATCCGTAAAATAAATAACATCCTGAGTTGTTGAGTTAATTATAAAATCATCCTTATTAATGCTTCCCATCCTCTTGTTGAATACAAGCTTTATCTTGTCCTTAGCTATTAATTGGGCTTGTACAATTTGAACATTTTCAGGTTCAATATTTTGAAGAATGTAAGGCTCATCACTGTCATATAGCTTATTTCCTGCAAGATCTGTGATTGGGTTTATCTTTACATAAGGGTTAATATTTTTACCCTCAAATTCCTTGAAGTAGATTTGAACTATCCTATCACTAATCATGGTGATTGTATCATCAACACCCAGAGCCTTATAATTTTCGCCTTCATCAATTGATACCTGATAGTTTTCTATCTTAAGCATTTGCTCTTCATTCATAGCTTCAGAGAATGTAATAAAAATCCTACCCTTTTCAGCTATTGCAAAACAATGCTCATCACTCTCTAGATTATCAAGTACCGTCGGAGCTGTAGTATCCCCGGTGGTGAATTTATATTCGTAATCAGATGAATTTGTGTTTCCATGAATATCCCTATACTTTTTGATTAACAACTGATATTCTGTGTTATCTTCTAATTTAGAATCGAATTTAAGTTCAACTGACTTCATTGAGCTATCTATACTAGCTGACAAAGGTACTCCTTCACTCTCCGAAGTCTTCTTTGCTACATAATAACTATCCGGATTGGTTGCAGTTTCAACATCAAGTTTTTCATCAAAATTTATTTTAATACTTTCATTCTTATTGACTATGCATTGCATAACAACAGGAGCAGAAGTATCAGCTACAACCATAGGGGCCGTTGGCGGTGGTGGTGGTACTTCAACAACACATGAAAGAGACTGATCTGGCACATATATGCCGTCATAATCAATTAGCTTTTGGTCTGCAATATCGCTGTTTACCAGGAAAAGCTCTTGTCTTCCAGTTGGTAATGAACTGCCAAATATAAATGTAATCTCATTTACATAGCTAGTCTCTGTAGCCTCTGCCTTTTTTGATTCATTATTTATTTTTGAATAATATAACTTTATGTGTGAACCCTTAACCGGCTTTGAAAAACCAAGAACAACCTTGTTTTCCTTTGCTGATTTAACTGTTACGCCCGTTGGCGATATTTCTGCAACCTCACAAGTAAGAGTCCAGTTCGGTACTTTTACACCATAACCATCAACTAACTTTTTACTATTATCATCGCTGTTTACCAAATAAAGTATAAGAGTCCCACTTGGTAATAACGTGTCAAATGTAAATGTGATATTACTTACATAGTCAGTCTCTGTAGCTTCTGCCTTTTTTGATTCATTGTTTTTTTCTGAATAATATAACTTTATGTTTGAACCCTTGACCGGCTTCGAAAAATTAAGAACAACTTTGTTTGCCTTTGCTGATTTAACTTCAACAACTGCAACAGAAGTATCTTTAACATAGTTAAATGTTATAGTTTGCTTGAATACTTTATAATCGGCATAGTCAGCAATTGCATAATCATTATCCTTACCCACACCTGCGGCATTTATAGTAACATCTACAGGACCTTCAACTAATTTAGTCCCTATTTCCAGATTAATAACATTATTGTCTAAAGTAGCTTTTTGGACATAATATGTATAAGTTCCGCTTGCAACCTTAAAGTTATTTTTAGCAATCGAATTATTATCATCCTTGTAATAGACAGGCTCTGAGAATGTAATTCTTATATTGCGCTCTCCAGTAGCTTCAACCTTTGTAGCTGTAGGAAGAATACCATCCTCTACTTCAACTTTATCAAATATAGCTTCTTCAGCTAATCTTACATCTCTGGCAGCTTTTATATCTTTTTTGACAATAACTTTTGCTTTAGATGAGTTAGTCAACCTATCAGTAACATTTTTATTTAAAGTAATAGTAACTGTTTTATTATCAGTGCCTAATGAAGCACTGCTATCACTAAGCTCTATTT
>JAEZIV010000429.1 GCA_023436515.1 Bacillota bacterium | reverse complement strand
AATTCTGCCAAGACTTGCTCAGTATGAACTGACACTGCAAGACTGGATGAATGATAATATGGGTGCGTCAGAATATGCAGTATTTGCAAATAAATGCTGGCCAGCCTTCCAGACTCAGTTTGGCTTTGTTCCTTGTTATGTAAATTCCAGATTTGCAGCCAAAGGTATACCTATTGCTTGTGAAACAGACATATACGGTGCTTTGAGCGAATACATAATCACCTGTGCAACCAAGATACCTGCAACTCTCCTTGATATAAACAATACAGTTCCAAGAGACATGTATGAGAATAATAAGGCTAAGATTCCAGGCTACAAGCTCACTGATCTATTTATGGGCTTCCACTGTGGAAATACTCCAAGCTGCTGCATGAAGAACTATTCCATGAAGTATCAGCTTATCATGCACAGACTGCTTGAGCCTGATAAGGAGCCTGATATATCAAGAGGTACACTTGAAGGAGCTATTATGCCGGGAGACATCACCTTCTTCAGACTCCAGAGTACTGCTAATGCAGAGCTTAAGAGCTATGTAGCTGAAGGTGAGATAATAGACCTTGATCCAAACTCCTTTGGAGGAATTGGTATTTTTGCAATTAAGGAAATGGGACGCTTCTACAGACATGTACTTATTGCAAAGAGATATCCCCACCACGGTGGTGTTGCTTTCAAACATGCCGGAAAGGTACTGTTTGCAGCAATGAAGCTCCTGGGTGTTGAGGATGTAGCTTTCAATCAGCCTGCCGGAATGCTGTACAAGGATGAAAATCCATTCTAAAAAATGTAGTGGAATATACAAATAGGTACAGGAGTATGTTATACTTAGCCTGTAAGCTTATAAATTAATTTACATAAAATGAAATCGGCTTAATATGTTTATAAGCAGCTTAAGTCGATTTTCATTTATATTGTTCCTTATGAAAAGTTGTAATTATTATATAGCATATTGCACTTTTTTATCATAATAGACCTTCAGGGCATTTAAAAATTTTCTGTTATTGTAAAATTATGTATACAAATTTATATTACCAAAGAACATTCATTGGTTAGAAGTTGCTTTCAAGCAGGGTTTACACGCAAATTTGCATAGTATTTTATTTGCTTGGGAGTTTTGGACTCAGAACCAGACTGCCTGCTTTCAGCCGGTAGTAATTGACTTTTAGGAGCTACTTATGTACCGATTATTAATTGTAGAAGATGAAAAATGGGAAAGAGAAGGACTTATGGATTTCCTTGACTGGAGAAGCATGGGGATTGAGGTGGTTGGGTGTGCAGCTAATGGTGTCGAAGGACTTAAGCTATCAGAGCAAACATATCCCGATATAATCCTGACTGATATCAGGATGCCTAAAATGGATGGTCTTCAGATGTCCAAGAGAATCCGTAGCTTTCTTCCGAACACTAAGATAATTATTCTTAGTGGGTATGACGATTTTGGATACGCAAAGCAAACCTTTGAGTTTCATGCCTTTGATTATATTTTAAAGCCAATTGTCAAGAAGAATATCGAAGAGGTTATCCAACGTGCTCTATCGGCACTTGATGGTGAAAAAAGCCTTGAAAACGAAAGGGCAGGACTTGCAAGTAAATTGAAGGACTATTTTTCTGAAAACAAAAATAGGCTGCTGCTTAAAATACTTGAAGGAAATGAGCTGGAGTTTACCTCGGAAGGTTTACCGGCCAGAGTTTCAGATCCCAGTTCCAAAATAATGATTGCAGTTCTGTCTATCACAAGTACTGCAATTGGCCGGAAGCAGTTGGATATAGAAGGGCTTGAAGCAATAATGCAGGAAAGGGAAATGGCTTTTTCACTGATAAAGCCCTTTAGGGAGGCCGTTTTATGCTTTGAAGCGCCTGAATCCCAGGAGGAATTGCAGAAAAGACTAATGGAGCTTACAAGCTACCTAAAAAGAGAATTTGCTTTAGACACAATAATAGCAGTCGGTGAAGCTGTAAATGGCTTTGCAGAAGCCTCAATCTCATATTCACAGGCAAGGGAAGCAAACAGCCATCGCTTTCTTGCACAATTTGGGGATATATTGTTTTATGACGAAGTAAAAGAAAAGAACCATATGAACCTGGACTTTGCTCGACCCATGGTAATGAAGACCGATGATATAATCAAGAAGCTAATCATCAATACCCAGAAAAACCAAGTTGAGGAATGTGGTTTATTGCTGGATAGTTTTCTTACCACCTTAAGAGACCTTTGTCCATTAAGTAAATTACTGCTGAATAAGTTTTTTACCCAGGCTCTACTTATTGTAAATCCAGCAGCATTAAATGATAATTCTGAGGGCTTTAAAGAATACATTTTAGATAAAAGCAGGTTTGAGGAGCAATTTTCAAAGCTGGAGTCAGTCAATCAAACCAAGCAGTATCTCAGTGATTTCTTAAAAGCCATCTCTACCTATACAATGAGTAATTCAAGCAATGCCGATGCGGAGGTTGCACAAAGAGTTATAAAGATAGTTGAACAAAGATATTCAGAAGATATTGATATAAAGAGCATATCTCAGGATATCCATCTGACACCCTATTACATCGGCAGTATTTTTAAGAAAAATACCGGAAAGACCTTCAATCAGTATCTATGTGATTTTAGGATCGACAGAGCTAAGGAAATACTGCAAAAGGGGAAAGTCAATGTATCCCAGTTATCGGATGCAGTAGGTATCAAAAATACCTCTTACTTTTGCTCACTTTTCAAAAAAAGATTCGGAATTAGTCCGGGAGATTATAAAGAAATCATGAGGGGCGGGCACTGACATGTACAGGCTACTG
>JAEZIV010000401.1 GCA_023436515.1 Bacillota bacterium | reverse complement strand
GGGCACTTGTACTTCCACAACCTCTCCAACCTTATGACCCATCAACGCTGCTCCAACAGGTGATTCGTTGGATATTTTTGACTTAAGTGGATTTGCCTCGGTAGAACCTACTATTAAATATATAACTTCCTCTTCAAACTCAATATCAAAAAGTCTAACCTTTGAGCCAAGACTGACAACATCGGTATTAACGTCATCCTCGTCAATCAGTCGAGCGTGCTTAAGCATAGACTCTAGTTGAACAATTCTACCTTCAACCTGTGCTTGTTCATTCTTTGCTTCATCGTACTCGGAATTTTCTGATATATCTCCAAATGAAAGTGCTTGCTTTATCCTCTCAGCAACTTCCTTTCGTTTTGTCCCTCTAAGGAATTCCAATTCCTCTTCTAATTTTTTTAAACCCTCGTAAGTTAATACTACTTCCTTTGCTGACATTTGAAGCCCTCTCCTTTACCGTTAATTTTTTCTGCTAACCCAAGCATAATCAATATTATAAATGCTTTTTGCATTAATTATGCTGTAATATAACAAGTAATTCACTAAAATAGAAAAAATTCAAGCCGTAGGTCAGCTGTATCGCTAACTTATTATAAATTACATACAAAATAATGTCAAGAATCAATCCACCAATTTTTTACATTCAGATGCAACACAACATAATCTATACCACATATTATGTCACCTAACCATTAATGATCGGCTTTTATTAAGTATATATCAGAATATGCATCATTCACCCTTTTAGACCATGCTTAACAGGCTTAATATCATGACGAAGACAGTTCCTTGTCCTTCAGAATAACATCATGAGCTCCGCCTTCCTTGATACTTGTCGCTGATACCAAAGTCAGTCTTGCTTTGTCCTGAAGTTCACAAACTGATAATGCGCCACAGTTACACATTGTCGACTTTATCTTGTGGATTGTTGTATCCAGGTTATCCTTTAATTTACCGGCATATGGAACATATGAATCGACACCCTCTTCAAAGCCCAGCTTGGAGTCTCCACCCATATCATATCTCTGCCAGTTTCTAGCACGGTTTGATCCTTCGCCCCAATATTCCTTAACGAAATTACCGCCCACCTTGATTTTTCTGGTTGGACTCTCATCAAACCTCGCAAAATATCTGCCCAGCATTACAAAATCCGCTCCCATGGCAAGAGCCAGAACTATGTGGTAATCGTGAACAATACCACCGTCAGAGCAAATGGGAATATATTCACCGGTTTCTTTAAGATACTCATTTCTAGCTGCTGAAACCTCAATTACCGAGGAAGCCTGTCCTCTTCCTATACCCTTCTGCTCTCTGGTAATACAAATGGAACCTCCTCCAATACCAACCTTTATAAAGTCAGCTCCCGCATTTACCAGATATCTGAAGCCTTCTCTATCTACTACATTTCCGGCCCCTACCTTAACTTCTCCTTTATATGTTTCTTTAATCCATTTTATTGTGTCGGATTGCCATTCGCTATAGCCGTCGGAGGAATCTATACATAAAAGATCTACTCCCGCCTCTACAAGAGCAGCAACTCGTTCCTTATAATCACGGGTATTTATTCCTGCTCCTACAATAAGCCTTTTACTGTTGTCCAATAATTCGTTTGGATTTTCCTTATGACTGTCATAGTCCTTTCTGAAAACAAGGTAAACCAGCTTTTGATTATTATCAATTATAGGAAGGCAGTTCAACTTATGCTCCCATATCATGTCATTGGCTTCTTTGAGTGTAATTCCTTCAACACCATATATTAATTGAGAGAAGGGAGTCATGAACTCATGGATTCTCTGATCGAGAGACGCTCTACTCAACCTGTAATCTCTGCTGGTTACCATCCCCATAAGCTTACCTGTGGGTGTTCCGTCCTCGGTAATTGCTATTGTTGAATGACCTGTTCTCTCTTTAATTTCTACAACCTCTCTGAGTGTATTGTCTGGTTTGAGGTTGCTGTCACTGACAACAAAGCCCGCCTTGTACTTTTTAACCTTTCTTACCATCTCAGCTTGATTTTCAATACTCTGTGAACCATATATAAAAGATATTCCTCCGCATTTTGCAAGGGCTATAGCCATATTGTTATCTGAAACAGACTGCATAATTGCCGAAGCAACCGGTATGTTCAGGTGAAGAGCTGGTTTCTCCCCAACCTTATACCTAACCAGGGGGGTTTTTAACTCCACATTACCCGGCATGCATTCCTTTGTACTAAGGTTTGGGACTAAAAGATACTCACTGAACGTTCTTGATGGTTCGTTATAAAAATAAGCCATTTTTTCTAAATCCTCCTAGATCTTATATAGTATTAGTCAAATATATTAAATACCGGGAATAATTACCTCCTTCGGTATCGTCAATCATTTATTAAAAGGCAAATGGCTTAACTCCAGCCATTTGCCTTATGAATATCAAATTATTACTCAAATATTTTTCTTGGTATAAATTTCTTAAAGGAATCAATCATTTTAGGATGAGGCTCGAAAAATATAAGTACTTTTTCACCATCTTTAACTGTTGTAATGAAATATACATCAGGGGATTCCATGGATGTGACGGCACTTACACGCTTCTTGATACTTTGAACATTATGATCATACTTTTCGCTTGCCATTTTTGCAACGATTTCAAAGTCCTTGCAGTGACCTGAAAATACTCTTTTTCTTTTTCTTTGTGCTATTATCATATCGATATCAAGGTCACCATTTGTAACAATATATTCGAATTCTATACTTCTGCCTCTAATCATCATGTATGCAAGATAGCCTACTGCCACCAAAATAACCGGAGCAAATGTACTAAGCAGTGGTATGTTAAGCAATACCACCATCAGAATCAAGGCCAGCAAAATAATTCCTATAATTAGCAAGCTGTCCTTCATAGTTTTTTTACGCTTAACTATTTTCTCTAAAAAAATATCCAAGTAGACCCCTCCTGCGAAGTTTATTCCATATGATAAGCTTATTTATTAAGCTTGTATTACATAATAATAAATTAATGAGATAATATCAAGTACTATTTTAGGATTTCTAATTATTTTTTATTCATAAGTCCTTTTGATAAGCATCACAAATCAAATAAAAGAGGATGGCTTAAGTCCAATAACTCGCCATCCTCATTATTTAAACTTTTATTAATACATGCCGCCCATTCCGCCTGGCATTCCACCTGGCATTGGGGGAGCTTCAGGTTCTGGTTTGTCTGTTACAAGGCTTTCAGTTGTGAGAACCATAGCTGCTATTGATGCTGCATTTTGCAGCGCGGATCTTGTAACCTTAGCTGGGTCAACTATACCGCTTTCAATCATATCTATATATTTCTCATTGAGTGCATCGAAACCGATACCCTTACTGCTGGCCTTGATTTTATCAACTATTACAGAGCCTTCCAGACCTGCATTTGCAGCAATCTGTCTTACAGGCTCCTCAAGAGCTCTGAGTATAATCTGAACCCCGGTTTTTTCATCACCAACGGTTGTTTCAAGCAATTTTGCCACTTCAGGAATAACATTTATAAGTGCAGTACCTCCACCGGCTACTATACCTTCCTCAACAGCAGCTCTGGTAGCAGCAAGCGCATCTTCAATTCTTAATTTCTTTTCCTTCATTTCAGTTTCAGTAGCAGCACCAACTTGGATTACAGCAACACCACCGGATAACTTAGCAAGTCTTTCCTGGAGCTTTTCTCTGTCGAAATCAGAAGTAGTATCTTCAATTTGAACCTTGATCGATGCTATTCTGTTCTTGATTTCTTCTTGGCTTCCTGCACCGTCAACAATAATTGTGTTTTCTTTCTGAATTATAACCTGTCTTGCTCTACCAAGCTGTGTAAGCTGTGTTTCCTTAAGATCAAGACCTAATTCGTCAGTTATAACCTCTCCACCTGTTAAAACAGCAATGTCCTGAAGCATAGCCTTTCTTCTGTCACCAAAGCCCGGAGCTTTAACAGCAACACATGTAAAGGTTCCTCTGAGTTTGTTTACAATCAAAGTAGTGAGTGCTTCACCTTCTACATCCTCAGCAATTATTAAAAGCTTCTTTCCTTGCTGAACAATCTGTTCCAGTATAGGGAGAATATCTTGAATATTAGTCAGTTTTTTGTCTGTGATAAGTATATATGGATCATCTAAAACAGCTTCCATTTTTTCTGTATCAGTGATCATATAAGCGGAAAGATATCCTCTGTCAAACTGCATACCTTCAACAACTTCCAGGTTTGTACCCATTGATTTGGATTCTTCGACAGTTATAACTCCGTCATTAGTTACCTTTTCCATTGCGTCAGCTATGAGTGTTCCAACTACATCATCATTAGCTGAGATAGTTGCAACTCTTGCGATATCTTCCTTACCTTTAATCTTCTGGCTGTTATCCTTAATTCCTGTAACAGCTACGTCTACAGCTTTCTGCAAACCTTTTTTCAATATCATTGGGTTAGCACCTGCTGCTACATTCTTCATTCCCTCTCTGATTATAGCCTGAGCAAGAAGAGTTGCAGTAGTAGTACCGTCACCTGCTACATCATTTGTCTTTGTAGCAACTTC
>JAEZIV010000370.1 GCA_023436515.1 Bacillota bacterium | reverse complement strand
GTGTAATGGGTCGACTCAGAAGTGAATTGAGGTTTATTTTTTCATTATCTGAATCTCTCAATAGCAGTCTCTTTTTCTGCGCTCCAGTCATTAATTCTAACTCAATGGAATCAAGAGAGGCCTTACTTTCAACACCGAGTGAAACCTGGGCTTTAACTATTTCATATTTCTTCTCTAGTCTTTTAGTGGCTGCCTCTTGGTTGATGATTTGTTTCTGAATTAATAAATATGTATAAAAAGATTTTGTTATGCTTGCTTTAATTGAATCTATACTTTCTGCTTTTTGCAATTTAAGCACTTCTAAAATGTTTTTTTTCTGGACGGGCTTAAGAACAACATCACGCCTATTTTCTGCTCTTTCCTCATCGGTAATCCAGCTTTCATTCCCCTTTATACCTGCGATGCGGTCAGCATAACTGAGTCTACTTTCTGCATTCTTAATCTTTTCATTGATAATTTTAATGTCTATACTATCCCTTATTCCAGCTTCTATAGCTTCATCTAAATCTATTGCGAGTTTATCAGAGGTTACTGCATTTGTAGTTCTGTTGGGTGTTATTAACAATGTAAGTGTTATTGTTAATACAATTACTATTAACCGTACTAAACTCTTCATAAATAATTACTCTCCAATCATTAATATAATACTTTCCTACTAGACACCATAGGCATATTTTATTTTAGTTATTTTACTAGCAAGTTCTCTTTTCGAGCTTTCAAAATTTGATTTTACCTTTAGATAATTTATTTGCTTTTCTAAAAGAGATTTCAAACTTAATTTATTACGCTCATATTCCATTCTTGCATTATTAAGCTCATTTTCTGCACTAATAAATTTATTCTTTTCAATTTCGAATGTTTTTAATTGATACTCTGCCTCTGAATACTTAGTGTTGATATCTTTCAACACGGTATTTTTGTTCTCATTGACTGAATTCTTTAATTCATTAATCCTTAATAAAAGTTCCTCTCTTGTCATTTGTAGTCCCTCATCATTAGGTAAGTACCAAAAGTACTTATCTAGATTGGTTAGCTCATTCTGAGTAGAAAGTAACTCCATCTTTGTCATTGCAACTTCATTTCTATTTAATAATGCCTCACTAATAGAATAGTCATAATCCGGCATAGTGATGTCTTCATTGGACACTTCATAGGCTGAAACCTGTATATTCTTACTTATATCAATACCAAGCAATCTCTTAAAATTTCTTTCTGTATTTTCTTTAGTCCTTTTTATCTTCTTAAGCTCAAGTTTTTGTATTTCATATTGTTTTTCAAGCCTAATCTTTTGCATCTCAGTGATTTTACCACTTTTATAATTAAGGTTTGCCACTTTACATTCATCTTCGGTAATCTTTATTGATTCATTCAATATATTTATATTATCATTTAGATTGATTAGGCTATCGTACAATTGTTTAACACTGAAAATAATACTTTTTCTCTTAATCTCGCTACTCATTTTAATTTGCATCATATTTACCCAAACTCCGCAGTTCGGAAAATCATATGGGTTAATAGCCGGCAATAAGCTTTTGTTTCTAAAGTAATCAGACTCGTTGAATATTGCGTAATACATTAAGAGCTCGCCCTGTTCATAGGACTGCAGGAAAGTACCTTGTTGAAGCTTTTGATATAACCTATTGAACTCAACCTCCATGTCAAATTGCGCTATATTATTTTGACTCTTCGCTAAACCATAGTACTTTAGTAGTTCATACAAAGCTTTATTATTTTTAGCTATGTCATAGGAATTAGAAAGTGCCATTAGGTATGCATCGTTGATTGAAATAGTATCAACTTTCTGCTCTTCTGCCTTAGCAGCAATAGAGTAAGTTGGTATAAACACCATACAAAAAATAAGAATAATAGTAATTATTTTCCTCATCATAACCCTCCTTAAAAAAGGCACTCAAGGAGTGCCTTTTTTAGTATAACTGTTTTACTGACCTGATATTATAGGGGTACTGATCTGACTACCAGAATATAGTTCCGCCGTTATATCCTTAATATTGTTGTATTTAAAATAATACTGTTTAGTGAAATCAATCCTGTCAAACTTTAGAACGATGGTATTTTTATCAATATAGTTAATAGATAGCGGGACTTTTTTAGAGCTGTCATCGCCAACAATCTGTATATAGTAATTCTGAGTTAAAATATTAGGAGCATCTAAAGCAATATCCTTGCTAAAAGTAATCTTTACAGTATCTTTAGCAATAAATGCTGCTTTCGTAACCTCAGGCTTAACCTTCTGGACATTTGTAGCAATATAACTAAACTCCATCGGTGCCGAATTTTTTGCTCCAGTGTAGTCCTGGAAGTTTGATGAAATGCTAACTTTATACGTATATCCTGCAGTCATTGGCTTTAAATATGATAAATACAGCTTTACTGACTTAGGATCATCGGAGGAATACAAAGCTTTGATTGGCGCTACATTATATGATGTATTGTTCAGGCACAATATCGAGTAATTAGCAATATTCTCTGCCTCCACTGGATTTATATTTTTATCAAAGGATATAGATAAGCAATTTAAATCTATCGGTATAATTGAAGTAACCTTTAAATCGGTATTCGGTAAAATTGTTGCATTAAATGAAAACTTTTGCTCTTGTATCTTTTCTACCTTTGATACATCAGTAATGCTATTAATCATAATGCTATACGCAGTTTTACCATCAAAAGTCCCGGCTATTGTAAGAATTACAGCACAATCCTTTCCGTAGATGTTGTCTGTCGTTGTTGCTTTAATTATTTGAATAGGCGTTCCAACCGTTATTTCTGTGATATAGTAACTAAATACCTGCTCAGCAATTGTTTTGTTAACTTGCTTGTTGAAATCCAGTTGAATAGATTTATTGTTAAGTGCAATAATTCCTGCCAGCTTAAATTGCTCTGATTGAATATTTCTTGCAATAAAGTCCCTCTGATCCCCTGCTTCAAGTCCAAGGTTTGTGCCATATGCACTAATTAATGAACCACTAATTTTTATTGAATACTCCAAATCAGCTTGAAACAGAAATTCCTTAGTGTTAATAATGACAACATTTGTCTTCCCTTCAACTACCTTAGCTGTCATATTATATTTATTTCCCTTTACAACCTCATTACCTGACTGTAGAATGGAATAATATTCAGGCTGCTCTGCATTAATATTTATTGGATGAGTAAAATATATCAACTACTCATTATTTGACTTTTGCTCGACCTTACTAATCTGAAAAATGTCTGAAATCATCTCTTTATTTTCATAACCTACGAAGGTGCTCTCAACCTTCTTTACAACATTTAAATCTTTATCCTTAATATTCTTTAGTTCAATAATATACTCCACTGAGCTTCTTTGGGGGTCTGTCTTAATCTTTAGCTCATCATCAGTTTGAGATACTAACTTAAAATTCAGTGCAACTCTTTTATTTTTTTCATATATCTTAATATCTGTTTCTGTTACAGGGCTTACTTTCTCGTTTAGTCGTAAATTTATCCATTCACTGCTCTTTACACTTATTCCTGATATAGCAGTTGGCAGTTCATCATACACCAGCCCAGCTTCAATAGCTTTTGCTGAGTCCACTTGTCCTTCCATTATCAGTTTCTTGATAAGAGGTGTATTGGTATCCTTCTCATTTACTCCGAGTGCCCTATACATAACTTTTACAACATCAGCTCTCTTAAAGTTCTTGTTGTCCTCGGTCTTTAACAAATATGATTCATCAACAACCAAACCTACTTCATAGGCTTTTTGAAACACGGTAGCACTGTTGAAATCATCATTGGTATATCCTAATACCTTCAGTGTCATAGTTAAAAATGCCTTCTCTGTAACGTTCAGTGTAGGTCCAAAGTTATTATTTCCAATACCGCTAATTATTCCATTTTCTTTACAAAATCCTATATATGCAGCAAGGGCATCTGTAGGCTTAACATCATTAAAGCCTGTATTTACATATAGTGCCTTATTTTCATTAACTACTGCTGCTTTCCCCATTAGCTTCACAATAAATACAGCAGCCTCACTTCTTTTGAGGTTTGAGGTAAGACTAAAGTTGCCCTTACCATCACCTGTAATCAAACCTACTTGATTTAAGCTCGCAGCTATTGCCTGATCGTCTTTACCTACCGGGTCTGCGGCATAACTCCCAAGCATAGATAGTAATAATAAACATATTACTAAAACCCCTGATATAATTCTTCTTTTGTTCATAACTAATTCCCTACCAAACATATCATATAATTTTCATTAATTGAGATGATTGGCTTCGGTACCCCCTTCTTAGATCTTTTAGACGCTTACCCCTATTTACTTTACGTAAATATTTCCTATTTGTCTTAAATAATATCATATATAAAGGTTATATTATATAGTTTTGTATTACTTTTGTATAACAAAAAGCTGAGGGAAATTCCCTCAGCTTCTTAAATTACAATAGTATTAACATCAAAGATTATCTAACTTTTCCAGTCCATTCATTCTGAGCTCCAAGAACATTCTTAGCTAAAGAACTATCCTGAATTTCTCCTACCTGCTTAACCTTAACTTCGGTTCCAACTGGCAATTTTGATGCATCTACATCGTTAACATAGATTGTAACTGTATCACCATTTACTTCAACACTACCTACTGTATAACCAGCTACAGTATAGTCAGTATCTTGAACTGATGGTACATACAGGTTCTCTGAATACTGGATATCAATAGCCATATTTGTAGTTGATGTGGAAGGACCATAACCAGCGCCTTTACCTGTAGTTATAGAAACTATAGAAGTATATGCTGGTGCATAGTAATCCTTACCAGCAGTTGCTAAAATTTCAAGTTTTGTATCAAAGTTATTTTTAGCAGCTACTGAACCAGATGTCTTAACAAGTACGTTAGCACCTGTTGTGTCATTTATATCATCTGTTACAAGTGTAATGTATGTCTTACCATCTGCAACACTTACTGAAATACCCTTTGAAGTAGTGTAGTTTGAACCGTTATCTATAGAATACAAGAAATCTGTAAACTGCATATCCTTCAAGGAATCTTCAATAACAAGCTTGATTGAATTCTTACCAGTTACCTGAACTTCCTTAACACCAACTGTTGCAACTGTAGCACTGATATTGAATGGCTTATCGAATGTTTCTGTCCAGTTACCAGCCAAGTCTTTTACTCTAGCAACGTTGAGAGTAAATGCACCAGGAGCAGTCTTGAATGTAATAAGAGCAGCCTTGTTGCCATCTACTGCCTCAACCTTATCATCTGTACCTAAAGCAACTGAGTTAACTTTGTATACTGACTTATCAGTTATGGAAGCCGCATCCATTACTTCACTGAACTTAACCTTAACTTTGGTAGCAGCAACTAAAGTTGCACTTTCAATCACTGGAGGAACCTTATCAGTACCAGTGAAAGTCAAAGTAGTTTCATCAATAACATTTGCAGCTACAGATGTATCTTTTACATTCTTTACTGTAAGAGTGTAAGTTCCACCATTCATTGTAGCAGTAGTAAGAGTTACTACCTTAGCATCGTCTGCTTTTTGTACAGCAGCTGAAATAGCTATTGTATCGTTACCAGTCTTTAATGTATAGTTACCAGCGTTTTCAGCAGTTGCTTTATCAACGTTTTCTGAATAAGTAATCTCTACATGAGTAGCATCAACAAACTTCGCTGTTGCTGTTGGTTTTGTCAAGTCTGGAGTTGTAGTAACTGTGAAGCTTGTTGCAGCTAATTTGTTACCAAAGTTATCTTCGATCTTTGCACCTGAGTCAATTCCATAATTCAGATAAACTGTTGTTGCTCCAGGAGGGAACGGGTTTTGAAATGCTATAACAAACTTCTGATTATCAGTTGAAGTAACGGCTACATTAGCAAATACACGATTTGTTGGTGTGTTATATGTATGCGTTAACTCAACATTTACATTACCATCAAAAGAACCACTCTTCAATGCCTTGTTAAACTGAACTGTAACAGTCTTTTCATTTGATTCAACAACTGTAAATGACAATGGTGACTCATCTTTTACATAGTTGAAAGTCAATGTAGCTCCCTGTAATGGGTATCCAGCATTATCAACTATTGTTGAAGTTGTTTCAAATTGGATCTTGTGTTCACCAACTGATAAATCTGAATATGTTTCTATAGACAATTCAAGTCCGCTAACAGTAACTTTTGAACTATCAATAGCTACATAACCGCCATCTATCTTCAATTTTGAAGCAATTGTAGCTGATGTAACTGATTCATCAACAGGCTCTGACAATGCAACCTTGATATTTTTAGGTCCAGTTGCCTTTACTGACAATGCGCTTGGAGGAGTAATATCCTTAACAGCAATTCCCTTGATCTCTTTATCAGCATCAAAACCTACAGCTTTAACAATTGTGAGATCTACTGTTCCGTAGTTACCCATTTTGTTAGCATTTGAAGTTCTCAATGTAACAGTTTTGCCATCTTCTGACAAGGTAACAGCGTCTGGATTGTTAGTACCGATCTTGTAGTTAGCTGTCTTCTTAGCTTCTGCAGCAGCAGGAGCATTAGTGAACTTAATAACTAACTCTCTTAAGTTAGTAGCTGTTACACTTTCAACCTCCAATGCTGTAGGAGCTGCAACAATTAATCCAGCCGCTTCAGCAACTGCCTTTAAGCTGGCATTTGATCCAACATACTTAACAATAACTGTGTCAGTAGCATCCTTAGCCTTAGCAGTTAAAGCATCAAATACGATTGCAGTTGCAGAATCTCTCAATAATGCTTCGTCTGCAGCTATAGCTGATGATATTGGAGTAACAGTAGCTTTAGCAGCTAATAATTCAACAGCTTCAGCGTACTTGTTTTCACTTGCAAAACCAAGTGCGTTCATAAACATTGAAGCAAGGTCCTTACCAAGTAAAGGAGCAGCAGCATTCAAGTTGTTGTTTGAACCCTTTATAACTCCTTCTTCAACAGCAAGAGCTACCCACTTCTGTGCCCATGCAGGAACTTTATCAGCATCTGCAAAATCAGCGATGCCTGAAGTATCAGCAGCATCCATATCTGCTTCTGTCTTTCCTAATACAGTTTTAAGAACTAAAACTGCACCTTCAGCTCTTGATAATTCTTTTCCGAGCATTAGGTCGCCGGAATCATTTCCTTGCCAAATGCCAAGATCCTTAAGAACTGATGCTTGTGCTTCAAATTCGTAAGTTGAAGCAGCAAATGCAGTAGCCATAGAAGTAAGCACTAAAGCTATAGCTATAACAACTGCAGTTAACTTTCTGAGATTTCTCATGTTCTCAAATCCTCCTCGTGTATTTTGTAGCGGGTGGGCTATTTAATTCCAGAGCAGGCTACGCCTCATCCCGTTATAGCCCAGCTCGTAAAACCAACATTTCAAGATCGATACATTCAGCGTTACTTTGGCTAAATTTACCTATCTTGATCAATATGTATTATATCACTGGCAATTTTCCCAGTCAACAAGGCCATTTTAAGTGTAATTAATTTGTAACAGAACTGAAATACAGACAAAGAAAAATCCGGAGATTTCCATCCCCGGATTCTTAATATAATAGCTTAATTAGGTTTTGATTTATATACCGTCTATAGCGGTAACTGCATCTTGTGCTCCAAGTGTATTACGCTGTAAGTCCTGAATCTCTCCAACCTGAGTTACCTTTGGTGTTGCATTGTCATCAGCTATTGTGAGCTCTTCTACAGTAATTGTTACTTTATTTCCTGATACTGATACTCCTGTAATCTTATAGCCCTCTACAGTATAGTCAGAATCTGCTACTGAAGCTACATATAGTACTTCACTGTATGTTACTTCGATTGAATCAAGTTTTCCATTAGAATTAATATCCTTGGTTTCAACCTTTGCTATTGCTGGTGCAACTTTATCAACCAATGTTGCAGCTGTAAAGAGCAGTTTAGTGTCATATGCATTCATTGCACCAACTGTTGCAACTCCACCGGCTGTTCTCACCTGTACGTCAGTTGCTGTGGTGTTGGTAGCTTTTTCACTGGTAGTTAACTCAATAATAGTATCTCCATCAACAACGGATACTGACATTCCTACTACTGAAATAGCTGTCCAGCTTGTAGCACCATTAAAGCTAACTTCAAAATCAGAGGTAGTTGCACCAGATATTACTTCATCCTCAAATGTGAGTCTGATTTTATCTGTTGCTATCATTTCAGCTTTTGTATAAGTCACGTTTACAACTTTTGTTACAGATAGTGTTTCTGAGAAGTTTGCTGACCAGTTACCGGCAACATCCTTCACTCTAGCAAGTGTGAGGGATTCGTTATCCAGTACTCCATCACTATTACCATCTGTAAGATCAAGATTTGATTTGAATGTTATTATAATAGCTTTATTTGCATCAACTGCTTCGATCTTATCATCAGCATCAAGGGCCGCGGTATTGTGCTTCCAATTAGCCTTATCGGTAATTGTTGCTGAGTCCATGGCTTCACTGAAGGTTACCTTTACTTTATTTGCTCCTATTTGCTTGGTGCTGCTTACTGTAGGTGCAACTTTATCAACTCCAGTGAAGGATACAGTCACATCATCCAACTCGTTTTTAGCAATAGATACATCAAAAATATCCTTAACTGCTAATGTGTATGATCCGCCATTCATCTGTGCTGTCGTGAGAACTACTACCTTATCACCTGATCCAGACTTAAATGCTGCACCAGTTATAGATATTAATGCACCGGTTGAGTCCTTCAGAGTATAAAGTGCTTTGTTTTCAGCACCATTTGCTCCCGTTCCTGCTTGTACTTTCTCTGAGAAGGTTACCTCAAGTGAAGTAGCACTAATAAATTCAACCTTTGTTATAACAGGCTTGGTTAAATCTGCAGTTGTGTTAACAACTAGTGTGGCTTCAGCAAGCTTGTTTCCATAATTGTCTTTTATTGAAGTATCATTTGTATATACTATATACAGATTTGATGCTCCGGGTGCAAACGGCATGTTGTCTGGGAAAGAGACTACAAATTGCTGATCATCGCCAGTATTTGTAACTGCAGCACCTGTTACCTGATTGATTGTAGTATTGTAAGTGTGTCTGATCTTAACATCAGCATTTCCTACTAATGTTGCAGGATTGATTGGTTTGTTAAACTTAATCGTTGCAGTTGTTTCTGTTGATTCAACCACTGAAACAGTCAAAGGTGAAGTATCTTTTACATAATTAAAGGTTGCGCTGGTTGGTGATACACCATAGGCAGCCGAGTCAACCAACAGGTTAGCTGCGTCATTTTTAACTGCTAAAGTGTGTTCACCTTCTTTGAGATCACCCAAAGTTTTAAGAGTTAATACATTTCCATTATAGCTTACAACGGTTGAGTCCAGTGCAGCTGTACCATTATCGAGCTTAAATGAGTTAACTGTATTTGATATACTTACTGTCTCATTTAAAGGTTCTGAGAAGGTAACCTTTATATTTCTAGGTCCAGTAGCTTCAACTGATACCATTGAAGGTACTGTAACGTCCTTAGCTGCTATACTTGTAATGGTCTGGTCAGCAGCAAAACCAACTGCTTTAAATATTTCCAACTTAGTGTCTGTCGCATAGTTTCCAAGCCTATTTGCATGTGAAGTTAAAAGGGTTACTGTCTTTCCATCCGCTGATACAGTTACAGAAGCCGGATTGTTATCATTTATTTCATAATTTGTTACCTTTTTAGCTTCATCGATATCAACTGACTTATTGAAAGAAATCTGAACTTCTCTTAAGTTCAACGCCTTCACACTCTCAACTGCCAACTCAACCGGTGCTACTGTTAACAGCCCGGCAGCTTCTGCCACAGCTTTTATTGCTGGGTTTTCAGCTACGATTTTGTCGATAACTGTTTCTGTTCCTGCTGCTGCATAGTCAGCTGTAAGTGAACCATATACTATTCCTACAGCCTGGTCTCTTAATATTGAGCTTGTTCCAAATTCCAGATAGTCTGCTATATCTTTAGCACCGTCTACTTCTGCAAGCTGGTCAATAGCTGTTTTCCAGTCTGCTACTTCATAGCCCATCTGCTTAAGAATCAATGTAGCAAATTCTCCTCCGCGGAGATCCATGTCTGCATTGATGTTAAGTTCACCTGTAGTTGTGTTAAGTGAACCTGCCATGACATTGTTCTTTACCAGATAAGCTATTCTTTGTTTTGCCCAGTCTGGAACCTTTGCTCCGTCGGCAAAATCTTTAAGAATTGCAGCTGTTTCAGCTTCGGTTAAAGCTAGTGCTGCATCATCCATGTTGAAAAGCTTTGCTAAAAGCACTGCTCCCTGTCCTCTTGTCAATTTTGAATCAAGAGAAGGGTTAAACTTATTTGTGTCAGTTCCTGCATACAGGTCTAACTGATTTAAAACGGCTGCTTTTTCGCCGTTTACTGGTGAGTATGCCGCAAATGCTGGTGCGAAAGTCGTTAACGTAAGTGCCGCGGCAACTACAACAGCAGAAATCTTTCTAAAATTTCTCATTCGAAATCCTCCTTAGTATTTTGTGGCCATAGGTAAACCGGGAAATACGGCCTCAAATTTACTCCCCGGCTTGAAACGTTTTAAAATCGAGGGTTTGCAGACATTGCGTTCCTGATTTCTGTACTCAATATAGCACCGTAAAATTTCTATGGTCAACATAATGCACCATCATGTAAACTAACTGTAAGTTTATTGTAATGGGGTTTGTTACACCGCGAGGAGTATTATGGTAAACTAATAAGAAGCCATAATCTATGTTTATTCCTTAAGGCCTTATCCCTCCAACTCTTCGGCAAAAATTTATTGTTTTTACATTAGCTGATAGCCCTCCGGACCAGGTGACTTTTTTCACATACATTGTAACTATTTCGTAAATATGCAGTTCGTAAGTGTGACTATTCTTTATAAAAAACAGCATGAATGCCATATATTATTATGCTTCAGGGTATTTCTGTGGTAAAATATAGGTGGCTGATTCTGAATTTTGCTGCAGTCAGCATATTTTTATTTGCGTACGCAGATTATGTGCATAAGTACATGGTAATTACATATGTTCCCGGCATTTACATATTTTCAGAGAATTTTCACATTCGCACTTTGTGTGCCAAGACTGGAGGTTTAGTATTTTGAACAAACTAAGAAATGGTCTTTTTTATATCATAGTCTGGGGGGCTATTGCTCTTCTAGGGGGAATATTACTTTTCAGTACCTTTAAATTCAGTTCCTCCACACTCAAGCTTCCCGGCATTTCCGGATTAGCATTTATTCTGGCAGCTGCTGTCATTATATTTCTATTATATAAGGTTAACTTTATTTCAAAGATAGGAACAAAACTGTTTCTGGTTATTCTAGTCATAATTGCATTACTCCCCCGACTTGCCTGGATCTATTTTATCCAGACACAGCCCTATTCTGACTTTCTTCACCTTCATAATTATGGTGTTAATGCCAGTAACGGCGACTTCACAGGATTTGTTGACTTTTACAGGGTATTCCCCTTCAAAATGAGCTTTGGCCTGGTTCTGGCCGGTATTTACTCCATTTTCGGGACAAGCCTAATGGCCGTAAAAATATTTAATGTCATAATGTCTGTGGCACTGGTATTAATCATCTATTCAGGGGGGAAGCTGCTGTTCGGCGATAAGGCAGGCAGAATCTCTGGCTTGCTGGCAGCCTTGTGGCCTGCTGATATAATGTTTACGTCAGTAGTTGCCTCGGAGCATCTTTTCCTTGTGCTTTTCACTGGTGCTTCGGTACCTTTACTCCGTTTTATTAAGAATTACACATATAAGAATTATGAATTCACCAACGGTAATCTCCTGCTGCTGGCCCTTGGACTTCTTACTGCCCTTGCACAGCTGATACGCCCTATGGCAATACTTTTGCTGCCTGTAGCTGCGGTGTTTATTCTTATATATCAGAGATACAGGTCGGATTTAGCCGCCAGCTTTGGTTTAAAGCTGAAATCAATTGTACTGCTGTGTGCATCCTATCTGGTCATTATCAACCTAATTAATCTTCCGGTACAGAAGATAACCGGTATCGATGTTACGCGGTCCGACTCAGGCTTTAATCTTATGATAGGTACTAATTTCAGTGCTAGAGGTATGTTCAACACCGAGGACTTCAGCCTGATTGAAAGGAACGGTTATGATATAGACAAGGTACACGCCGAAGCTCAAAAAATTGCTTTTGATCGAATTAAGGACAATCCCACAAAGCTTCCCCGACTCTTTATTAATAAAGTGAATATTCTTTGGGGGAACGAAAATTACGGCTATTACTGGAGTACCTCACCGGTTAAGGATACCAGTGCAGGTAATGTCGTAAAATCTCATCCAAAGGTATTTTATAGCCTCTCTCAGGCCTTTTATGTTCTGATAATAATGATGAGTATATGCGCATGTCTTTATAGCTTAAGGGAAAAGAGATATGATTCCCTGATAATTCTAATGATCTTCGGAGGAATATTCTTTTCTTATCTGCTGCTGGAAGTCCAGTCCAGATATCATCTTCCGGTCATGCCCCTGCTTATAATGTTCGGAGGCAGTTTTCTAAAAGCCCATAGTTCCCAATGAAGGTTTTTTTAGTTTATATTCATACAAGGTTAAAAAGCAACTGCTCGCACCAAAAACCTGCTGCCAAGTGTAGTAGACAACTGCTCAATGTACTAAGCAACTGCCTGGAGCAGTAACAACTGCTAGTACAATAAACAATAAAAGCCTGCCAATGGAGCTATTCTCATTTAACCTTTAATGAGAGCAGACCATAAGCAGGCTTGTCTTATGTAATTTTAGACAGTTACATTTTTTCCTATGATAATAGGCCAGGTCTCCTCACCCTTAAGACATCTGTTCTTCGACAGTGTAACTCCCTTGTCCAGTATTGCATAATTAAGAGTTGAATTTTCCTCTACAATGCTGCCTTGCATGATAATGCTGTCCTTTACTACTGCACCACGCTTAACGGTAACACCACGGAAAAGCACGCTATTCTCCACAATACCTTCTATTATGCAACCATCAGCTATAATGGAGTTTTTGACTTCAGCCTCTTCATTATATTTTGCCGGAGCCTCATCCTTGACCTTTGTATATATTTTTGCTGCACCCAGCAGCTCGTTGTTAATCTCAGGGTTCAGCAATTCCATATTACACTTATAGTACATTTGCACAGAGGAAATACTCCTCCAGTAGCCCTTGTATTTGTAACCATATATTTTTAGTTTGTCGAGCATCTTAATAATAATGTCCATTACAAAATCGTAGTAACCATGTGCAACGCTCTCCTCAAGCAGGGATATCAACAGCTCTCTTCTAATCATATATGTACCCAGTGATCCATTCAAGCTATTGGGGTTCATAGGCTTTTCCTGAAAATCTATTACCCTTTGGCTACTGTCCACTTGAAGGATTCCCATTCCTGACAATTCATCCACAGGAATATCCTTCATTTCCCGATACATGATGGTTATGTCTGCGTCAGTTTCCTTATGAGCCTCAAGCATGTCGTCAAAGCTAGTTGTGTAAACACAATTTCCCTGGGATATAACCACATACTCCTCATTACTTCTTCTAAGGAAGGTAAGGTTGTTGTACATAGCATCGGCAGTACCCCTGTACCAGCCAGAACTCTCGTCCGACAAAAAGGGAGGGAAAATAAATAAGCCGTCGGTTTTTCTGTCAAGATCCCATTCCTTTCCTGAGCCAAGGTGATCCATTAATGATCTGAAGCTGTACTGAGCGATTACACCAATGTTCGTAATCCCCGAATTGACCATATTCGACAGAACAAAGTCTATTGCCCTGTACTTACCTCCCACAGGCACAGCAGGAGTGGATCTCATTGTTGAAAGTTCCTTTAATTTCGTGCTTTTTCCACCTGACAAAATAATACCCATTACATTTTTCATTCAGAAACACCACCTTTGAATACGCTTTTACCTGACTCTACAATCAAAGAAGGAAAGTCTTCAGCATTTGCGCCGATATCTATCATAACATTCTTACCGATAATTGCGCCATCAGGTATAACAGCTTCCTCCCCGACAACTGTTATCCCCGAGTTATAAATTCCGGGCTTGTATTCATTCTCTATATCGTCACCCTCGCCAAGACTGCAATTTTCACCAATGGTGACATCCTCACTGATGATGCATTTCCTAACTGTGGTATTTCTTCTTATAACAGAATTAGACATTATTATGGTATCCTCGACCAATGCTCCCTCTTCTACAATTACCCCCGGGAAAAGAACAGAATTTAAGACAGTGCCGAATACCTGACAGCCTTCTGCTATCATGGACTTTTTGACACTGGCCTTGGGACCGATATAATGTGCCGGCTTTACAGGGTTTGGAGTATATATTCTCCAATCGGGGTCAAATAGATTGAATTCCGGAACTCTGCTTACAAGATCCATGTTAGACTCCCAGAAGGCTTGAATTGTGCCCACATCACGCCAATAGCCGGAAAACTGATATGCCCACATGCTTCTTCCGTCTCCTAGCATTGCCGGGATAATATTTTTACCAAAATCATTGTCGGAGCCAGAAGTATCATTATCCTTTATAAGGTATCTCCTGAGAACATCCCAAGTAAATATATACACTCCCATGGATGCCAACGTACTCTTAGGCTTTTTAGGCTTCTCATCAAATTCATAGATTTTACCGTTTTCATTACAGTTCATTATACCGTAACGGCTTGCTTCTTCATAGGGAACATTAATAACTGAAATTGTTGCATCGGCATTGTTTTCCTTGTGGAAATCCAACATTTTTGAATAGTTCATCTTATAGATATGGTCTCCCGACAGGATTACAACATATTCCGGAGAATACCTGTCTATGTAGTGGATATTTTGAAATACGGCGTTTGCGGTACCTTTAAACCATTCGCCTATTTCAGCCTTTAAATATGGAGATAATATAGTGACACCACCGGTGATTCTATCCATATCCCAAGGTTTACCAATCCCGATATGTGAGTTCAGCTTAAGGGGCTGATATTGAGTAAGAACACCAACTGTGTCAATACCTGAATTTGTACAATTACTGAGTGAAAAATCAATTATTCTATATTTGCCACCATATAAAACTGCGGGTTTCGCTACATTTTTTGTGAGGACGCCAAGTCTACTTCCCTGTCCTCCGGCAAGTAACAATGCTATCATTTCTTTTTTCTTCATTGTATCAACTCCCGGTAATTCATTTATTCTGCTACTAATATAAGTATTTCAATTTTCAATGTAGATAATTCTACTCTAAATATAATTATTCCTTTAAATCTCAAAATATAATTGTCTGGGCAAAAAACAGCTGAGTTATAACGGCAAAAACCCCGGTCGCCTGCTTCCAAGGGGCAGGCGACCGGGGTTTTGAAAAAAAAATTATTTCAGCTGCAGAAATGATAATTTCCTATACAGCATTATGAGTAAAGGCAGCAATTGAATCAATAGGTATATCTGTTACTGAGCCTACAGATCTGATAGGGTAACCGTTATTGCCGTATCCGTTGTTATTGTCCTCCATATTTCCATAGCAGCCTATTCCGTTTGCATATGGTGTTCCACTGCAGGAATTTCCAAGGGCACAGCCCGGAGCAGGGCCGATTTGACTCAACAGCTTGACAAAGCACTCATTAACTGCCAGGAGTACACCTGTAAATCCACAACCAGACATACCACCGCTTTTAGTAAATATAGTAACAGTTTCGCCGATTCTTCTTGAAAGAGCATTTACAATGTTACCATTCATGGGCAAACCACCAAAATTGTCTCCATGATTATTGTTGCAAAATTCTTCTCCCATGTTTTCCTCTCCTTCCACAACACAAAATATATCTGATAATCTCCGGGCTTTTGCAAAGCCTTAAGGAAAATCAAGTTAACTATTGCTGTTGTTATATATTATGTTATCGGTCGGAATTGGGTTACAAGAATAGTTTAATTTTCATTCAAAAGCCAATTAAAAGCCTTTAGTCTTTCTTCATTATCCACCCTTATACCCGAATCGAAGAACTTTATTTCACCTGGAGCATGGGCGGTGCTCAAGATACCCCTCTCCTCCATTAGCTTTTTCAGATAACGGACAGTTCCGGTGCTGCCGTCAATAACATCAATATGGGGGGGCAGTACAAGCTTAAAAATATTTTTATATATGGGGAAATGGGTACACCCCAAAACAAAGGTTTTGTATTTATCGAAGTCATAGCCTGAGAGCTTAGCTTGAATGACAGGCACAACCTTGTCCCTGTCAAAAATCATGGTCTCTGCCAGCTCCACAAGCTCCGGAAAGGCCAGATAGTCCACAACATGCTCGTGATCCACCCTCTGCACCAGATTATGAAACTTTTCTTCTTTAAGTGTCAAGGGTGTGGCAAGCACAAGAACTCTTTTTCCATTCCCGTTTTCAACCGCAGGCTTAACCGCAGGCTCCATGCCTACTATGGGGAAGGAGTATTTGCTTCTTAGATCCAGTACAGCAATACTGGTGGCTGTATTGCAAGCCACCACGAGAGCCTTTATACCCTGCTTTACAAGGAAGTCTACCGCCTGAAAAACATAAGCGTGTACCTCCTCCTTGGACTTTGTCCCATAGGGTACGTGCTCATTGTCTGCGTAATATATGTAATTTTCATTGGGAAGCTGCTTAAGTGCCTCACTCAGGACTGTAATTCCTCCGAAGCCCGAATCCAAAAAGCCTATGCTCTCTGTTGTCATAGAACCAACTCAACTCCTCTTGTGTTCATAAAAAAGCTTTATTTATTAAGTTTCCGATATATATTATTCCCTTATAATTCTCTTCTGCGAGGTTCTTTGGAAATTTTCGCTATTATGGCGAACAGTATCCACCCTGCTCCGCAGTATATAGCAGAGGGCAGAAAGTAAATAAAGTACATTAATCCCCTGAACATGCCGGAAAAGCTGCCGGTGGCGTAATTGCTGAACAGAGATACCCCCAGCGAATAAAGTGCTGCAAATATCAGGCTTACTGGTACCAGCACAAGCGTTTCCCGCCCCAAAAAACGCATATACAACAGCAGTAATGCAAGAGGAAATAAAACAGCTGTTACGGTAAATACAATATATATTCCCGACATGGGCAGATCAAGCCTGACAATTGAAACAAGCATAACTATAATTAGTATTGCTTCGAAAATACTCAATCCGAGGATCTTAATAAAATTTCTCATCCAATCTCCCATCTACTCACCGTGAGTAAGCAATCTTATATAAAAAATACTAATAAAAACCAATATATAGTTTATCATAAAGGCTGTCCGTTTTCTATTTTAACATTTATGTATATAATAATGGTAGTGCCATATCGGTCATAATCTACGGTATGGCAACTTGATTAAAAAGAGGAACCCCCAAAATGGAGCCAACGAAGGTCAGTAAATTGTTTATAATAACCGGAGCCAGCGGCATCGGTAAATCTTCTGCCTGTGAGGTACTATTCAGAAATGAGAGGGATTATATAGTAATGGAGAGTGATATCCTCTGGTCTGAAATCTATAACACCCCTCAGGACAATTACAGAGCTTACAGAGAACTATGGTTAAACCTCTGCGCAAACATTTCCCAGATTGGTCTGCCGGTTGTTTTGTGTGGTTGTGTAACCCCTGATCAGCTAGAAATCTGCGAGGCAAGAAAGTATTTTTCTCATATAGTATACATTGCCGTTGTAGCTGATGAAAAGGAGCTGACTCACCGTATGAAATCCGGGAGAAATATTACCGACGAAAATTGGATAAAGAGCTCAACTCAGTTTAACAAATGGTTAATTGAAAATGCCGCTAATACGGAGCCCCCTATCCGGTTAATCGATGCTACCTGTCTGGATATAAATGAAACAGCAATAAAAATAGATAGCCTTATCAGGTCAAAAATGGATTGATATAGAAAACAGCCTCAAAGCTTGAGCGACCCCCAACATTTAGACAGAAAAATCTAACTATTGGAGGTCGTTTAAACATTGCGGCTGACCTTATCCGGCTTAGGTCGGGTCAGGGGTTGGCAATGCCCTTACGTACTCCTCATATCGTTGATAATCACATTCCCTGCACTCAACACTGAGATAGGTTCCTTCACTCACATACTTTATTGCCCTGACACTGGCATTTTCATTCAGGTATGCCACGATCCTGCCTTGATCGTAGGGTATAAGCATATCGCACTCAACATACCGGACAAATATCCTTTTACTAATTAACTGAACCAATTCCTCAATCCCTAGTTTATTCTTTGCTGATATATATACCTCTTCATCCCTTACATATGGCACTGTCCTTTCGGTTAAGTCAGCCTTGTTGAATACAGTCAGCATAGGTATTTTATCCGCACCTATTTCCTCTAGGGTATTACCTGTTACCTCCATCTGCTTCAAGTATTCAGAGTCCGAGCAATCTACAACGTGCAGGAGTAAATCTGCTCTCCTGACCTCCTCCAGAGTTGAGCGAAAAGCCTTTATAAGCCCATGAGGTAGATTACTGATAAACCCTACGGTATCAGCTAATAAAAAGGCCTTTCTATTAGGGAGGGTTATGTTCCGAACCGAGGTCTCCAGGGTTGCAAAAAGCATATCTTTCTCAAACACCTTTTTTGATGAATCCTTCTTATATCTATCCACCATAGCGTTCATAAGCGTTGACTTTCCTGCATTCGTATAACCTACCAGGGAAACGGTAGGCAGCCCAGCTTTGCTCCTCCTGCTGCGCTGAATATTACGTTCTTCTACTAGCGTATCCAGCTCTTTACTCAGTTCAGATATCTTTGTTTCAATTTTTCTCCTGTCAAGCTCCAGCTTTGTTTCTCCCGAACCCTTATTATTAAGTCCTGTTCCACCACCCTGCCTGCTTAGATTTTCATTGGAACCCACCAGCCTGGGAAGCATGTATTTAAGCCTTGCCACCTCCACCTGGAGCTTTGCTTCTCTGGTTTTAGCCCTTTTTGCAAATATCCTCAGTATAAGCATGATCCTGTCAATTATTTCCTGTTTTAGCTCTTCCTCAAGGTTTCTAAGCTGCACCGGTGAAAGCTCAGTGTTGAAAATTATCACATCTGCCTTGATTTCATCAACTATCAGTTTAATCTCCTCAACCTTACCCAGTCCGATATAGTATGAGGTGTTTACAGACTTGAGGTTCTGCTCAACAACTGCTGCCACCTCCAGCTCACAAGCTATCGTCAAACTTTTAAGCTCCTCCAATAAATCTGTTGAACGGCTTCGGTTATTTATATTTACACCCACTAAAAGTGCTTTTTGTTTTTGCATCATAATCAAACTCTCCCATCTTAATTTAATTAGTAACCCCAATCAATTATTAATCCATGACCCTTTGATTTTACTCAAACTATCTGATTCGTATATGAAAAAACCACATCTGCATACCTATATACCTCCATCCCGGCTTACATTGTTTGATACAGCCATACCTTCTGTACCTATTTTCAGGATAGAGTCTTATATGAAACAAATAAAAAGGCCGCAAATGAACAAAATTCACCTGCAGCCTAATATGCCATCATAGATATTGAAATGTATAGAGAAGGTTATATAAAATAATTCTATTATCCCTTCAGTTCCAAAACCGCAATATTAAAGCACGTATTATGTTCTTTACAAGAATCCTGAAAACAAGGCACAAAAAAGTCCCGTATAAAACGGTCACACCCTGTTCTATTTAGTTTTAAATTAAACTAAATGACGAATTCTGATAAAGAAAATACCCACTTCAGCACCTCAATTCTTATTAATACAATTCATTGTAGCATGGGGCGTACAAGGTATCAATTTACAAAACAATTATATTTGTTTTATACTCCTATATAAGTATTTTCCTGGTGACGTATTCCACCGGCACATGATATCATTAACTAATAAAAATTAAACTGTGTAGGTGAATGAAATGATATTATCGGGAAAAGAAATTCTTAAGCATATTGGAAATGAAATAATCATCGAACCCTTTGATGAGTCCAGAATAAACCCCAATAGCTACAACTTATCTCTAGCCAATGAGCTTTTGGTTTACGAAAATGCTGTTTTGGACATGCGTGTTCCTAACCCTGCAAAGAGGATAGTCATACCCGAAGAAGGCTATAAGCTTGAACCAAACAAGCTATACCTGGGAAGGACAAATGAATTTACAAAAACTGATGGATTTGTTCCAATGCTGGAGGGTCGCTCCTCAACAGGCAGGCTGGGACTATTTATTCATGTTACTGCAGGGTTTGGTGATGTGGGCTTTGCAGGCTATTGGACACTTGAAATATTTTGCGTACAGCCGATTATAATTTATCCAAATGTGGAAATATGCCAGATTTACTATCATAATATATTGGGGGAATACGAACCCTATAAAAGCGGCAAATACCAGAATAATACCGGAATCCAACCAAGTCTTATGTACAAGGATTTTGATAAGTGAGTATGTGATTATTATGAGGTAAAAAATGAATGAGAAGAGAATTGCAGGAATTAAGGCAACTGAATATATTCAGGATAATATGGTATTGGGATTAGGTACCGGTACCCCAGCTTATTATATGATTGAGAAGGTGGGAGAGCTGGTTAAGCAAGGCTTCAAAATTAAAGCCGTTGCTACCTCCCATAGTACAGCCAACCTTGCTAATAAACTTGAAATCCCATTATTGTCTCTGGATGAAGTTGATAGAATAGATTTAGCCATAGATGGTGTTGATGAAATTGATGGCCAGTTTAATGCAATTAAAGGCGGTGGCGGTGCTTTATTCAGAGAAAAAATAGTGGCAAATCTAGCTGATAAGGTTATTTGGATTATGGACTCGGGCAAGCTGGTAGATTCTATCGGAGCTTTTCCTCTTCCTGTAGAAATTCTACCATACGGCTGTAATCACATTGTTAACAAACTTGAAGCATTTAATTTAAATCCGGTTCTAAGAGTTATAGACAACTCTCCCTTCGTTACAGACAACCATAACTACATTGTTGATTTACACCTGGGTAAAGGCTTTGACATTCAGAATGTTAACGAAAAATTAAAGAATATAACAGGTGTGTTGGAAACAGGGTTTTTTTTGAATACCTGTGATAAGATCATAATTGGGATGGGTGATGGTGTCAGGGTTCTAGAAAATCCCAAAAAATAGGTGTCCCTCATTGCTGCCAGGCAGGTATTCCAGATTTATTAGTAATAAAAAGTCTGACTCCGGGTTGAAAACCAGAATCAGACTTTTTTTATCTATTCTAAACATTATTCTATTCGTTCAGCAAACTCTACTACCGGTAGAATTTTTAGTTCCACAGTAGGGGCACCCTTTACTCCACCTTCTGTGGCACCCAGACAAGCTTAATTGTTCTGGAGTGCTGCAGCTTCCTATCGGTTTATTTGTTCTGGAGTGCCGCAACACCAGGAAGGGTTTTGCCCTCTACAAGCTCAAGTGAAGCGCCACCACCTGTGGAGATATGGGACATTTTATCTGCAAGCCCAGCCTTATTTACTGCAGAAACACTGTCACCTCCACCGATAACAGTACATGCATCCTTTAACTCAGCAATAGTCTGTGCCAAAGCAAAGGTACCCTTTGAGAAGTTAGGCATTTCAAAAACTCCTACAGGGCCGTTCCAAAAAACAGTCTTGGCTGTGGATAATGCTTTATTGAAAAGCTCAATTGACTTCGGACCTATATCAAAGCCCTTCCAATCACCTGTAATGCTCTCATCAGAAGTTACTTCTGTTGCAGCCTCAGGACTCATTTCTTTGGCGACAACATGATCTATTGGAAGATAAATCTCTGAGCCCTTAGCTTCAGCCTTTGCGATAATTGCCTTAGCTGTATCGAGCATATCATCCTCCACCAAGGAAGCCCCTGTGGGGATACCCTTAGCCTTTAAGAAGGTATATGCCATTGAACCACCTATTATCAATGCATCTGCTTTGTTAAGCAAGCTTTCTAGAACTGCAAGCTTGGATGAAACCTTAGCACCGCCAATGATAGCAACAAAGGGCTTAGCTGCATCATTTACAACCTTCTCCTGAAGATAAACCAGTTCCTTTTCCATCAAAAAGCCTGCAACTGCCGGCAGATATTGCGCAATGGTTTCTGTTGAGGCATGGGCTCTGTGAGCAGTTCCGAAGGCATCATTAACATATATGTCAGCGTAGGACGCCAGTTCTTTCGCCATTTTCTCACGTTCTGAAGCTTCCTTACTGGTCTCCTCTTTAAAGAAACGGGTGTTTTCCAGCATTAAAATTTCGCCATTCTTGAGTGCGTCTGCTTTAGATTTTGCCTCTTCACCCAGACAGCTGGATGCAAATTGTACGGGTTTTCCCAGCAGCTTGGAGAAATAATCTGCTACAGGAGCTAACTTGTGCTTAGCTGCCATGTATGCAGCTTCATCGAAGGGCTTTCCTTCCGCAACTGCCTTGTCCCGGGCCTTCTGCCCATCCTTTTTCGGGTCACCGAGATGACTCATTAGAATGAGTCCAGTTACATTCTGATCCAAAATATACTTGATTGTGGGCAACGCCGCTTTAATTCGGGTATCATCCTGAACGACACCGTCCTTCATTGGTACATTAAAGTCTACTCTCATGATTATCTTTTTGCCTGTCAAATCAATATCCTTGACTGTTTTCTTTGATATGCTCATTGTACACACACTCCTTACTTTTTATTTGTCCTCAAGGAACGTAATCCGCCGTTCTTAAGGCATAGATTGTTATATGTAAGCTGATACAGGATTTGGTATAATAATACCAAAAAATAAGGCCTGCAACAAGGTATCCTGTTCACCTTCCATTTCAAATGCGAAAATGCAGCAATCTGTCTGAAAGACAAATTACTGCATTTTTATCCGTGTAGCAAAGTAGCTCAAGAACAAGACTATTCCTTCTACTTCCTAGAAATGTATATTGTATTTGAGAAACCTTCTACGTATAAATTACAATCAAGATTGTTTGATATAAACTGCACCGGAACAAATAGTTTATCTCCAACAGCCTGGGCTTTTGCACCAAGAGCTACCGACTTACCATTGATATTCACTTTATCGCTGTTTGCCTTGAGTTCAAGAGTCTTATTAGCTATGGTGATCTTTGTCGAAGTCCCGCTAACCTCTACTGTGCCGCCTAGTGCCTCAACAATATCCTTAATAGGTACCATTGTTACACCTTTATCAACAAAGGGCTTTTTCGTTAATACAAGCTTATTGTCCTCAATAAATACTGTTATTTCTTTACTGTCAATTTTCACCTGTGATACCACTGCTTTTTTACTTGAGGTTGCAAGCTTATCTGAAGCCATGAGTATTCCACCCTCAGCAGCTATGTAAACATATCCGTTGTATGAGGTAACCCCGTAGACCGATACAGGAATTTTTAAATCGGTAATAAACCAACTCTTAAGATCCTTTGATGTAAGGAGAGTTCCATTTGAGCAGGCAATAATAAAGATGCTGTTTTTACTATCATAGGTAATATCATTTAATGCGTAGCTGTCTGACAACTTTGTGGTTGTCCAAGTGTTTAGATCCTTTGAAGTGCTGATGGCATTTTTGTGAAGTGCCACGAAGGTATCCTTTACTTTAATAATTTTAGTGGAGGTCTCTTTATTTATGTTAAAGGAAGTGGTCTTTAGCTTGTCGGAAATCTTCAGGCCAACACCACCGGTACCTACAACATATATATCCCCGTCTATATTCGTAACATATCTTGGATTTAGTGGGAGTAGCTTTAATGAATAGTAGCCCTTCGTGTCAGAAAATGCATAAACATCCTTGCTTGTGGATATGCAAATTATGCCGGTTTTATTACTCTGTGAGAAATTGATAGTAGCAAAATCGTTTGAAGCACTGGAAACGGTCCAATTCTTAAAATCAGTAGACTTAGCTGTATAACGGCTCTCACCTTTCACTATAATATTACCATCAAACCATTCCCAGTTATCTGATTTTAAGTTAACCTTATAATCCTCAGAAATTTTTCCATCTGATAGAACAAGGGCATTATTTTCAGACAGTGCCAAAACTCTTTTTTTGTCAGGTATACTATCAATTGTATATGCTAAGGACTGTTTTCCAAAGGTTAGGTTCCACTTTTCTCCAGAACTTTTAAGTATTTCACCTTCCCTGGTATACGTAATAAATGAGTTATCTATTTTTACCATGTCGCGTAAAGAGACACCCAATCTGTCCTTTAATTGAATCTCAGAGGTCATTCGGTTAATTGAGGACAAATCTGTTATATCCCTGATTTTACCCAGAAAGCCTAATATATAGACTTTACCATTACTTTTTATAATTTTTGTTAAATTTGAATTGTAGTTTGTACTGGTATTTACATCAGCTTCTTGAAAATCATCTACTTTTTTATTTGTAGTAACCAAGTCTTTTGATGTTGCAACAGTTCCACTTACAATAGAGAAGTACCATAGCCCGTTTGCATATGAAACATCAAAGTATGACGTTTTACAATTTCCTGCAATAAAATCCTTATAGGTTTTAAAGTCTTTAGTATATTTTACTGTGTTACTGTTTGAAATATTGAAAAGATAGATGTTGCTATCATAGTTTACTGCTATATCACAAGCTCCAGCAGGTAGGTTGTCACATAATCTGGACCATGTGGTACCATCTACTGATCTGAACAGCTTTCCATCGGAATAGCCAATATAGAAGTACTTTCCGTCATACTCAAAAAATGTTACTGTTGAATTCCAGACACTAACACTGGTATTCCAATCCTCACCGTTCATAGATATAAAAACCCTGCCTTTTATATCTATACTCACAAATTTGGTTCCATCGGAACATATTTCACGTAAATATACGCCTGCCGGTAAGGTTTTCTCACTCCATGTATCTCCGGCATCTGAAGATATTATGTATTTTCCATTAGTCGAAGTAACTATTACCGTATTGCCAGCATTAGCAATTCCATAGAATTTGTTTCCGCTTCCATCATCGAGTCGTACAAAATTATAAGTGTTTTCATTAGCAGCGAAGCTCTGAGTACAAAATAGGTTTAGTACAAGTACCAGAAATAATACCACCGAAATAACTTTCTTCATTTTGGTCTCCTTTTGACTTTTTGGCTATTATACCACGATATATTATTCCTGTAAATATTATCAAATCAACTCAATTTTTCACATAATAACTCAGAATATGGCTATTTTTTTTGTATACCGGTATTGATTATTTCTTTAGAGGTCTTCGGAAGCTATTTGAATATAGATGAATCCTCCTTCTGATTAACTAATGCTGATCGATATATAGTATTGTTCTTAATAATACATTTGCACCCTTAAGACACTTTTCAACAGGTGTATACTCAAGCTCACAATGGCTATGCCCCTCAACACTGGGAACAAATATCATGGTTGTGGGAATAATATCAACTACATACTGTGCGTCGTGACCCGGACCGCTGTACAATCTCATACTTGTATAACCGTAATCATTTGCACTCTTTTCCACGTAATCAACCAGCTCAGAGGTATAGGCTACCGACTTGCGTGCCCAAGCTTCCTTATATGTAACCCTGCATTTTTCCACCTCTTGGGGAATCTTCTTTATTATATCAAGCACCTGCTTTATAACCTCAGGATTTTGATGTCTGGCATCAAGAGTAAACTTAACTTCATCAGGTATAATTGTGTGAATATTAGGGTGCGCAGAAATTTTACCGGTGGTATAAACCAGCTTGCTATCCAGTGTATCCAATTCGTCATGCAAATACTGAATTGTTTTTACCGCAGCATAAAGGGCATCCTTTCTGTATTTCATAGGAGTTGTTCCCGCATGGCCGGCCTGGCCCTTAAAGGTAAATTCATAGTTAATCATTCCACATACGCCTTCAACAACACCTATATCATAGCCCTCGCTTTCCAATACAGGCCCCTGCTCAATGTGCAGTTCAACAAGCGCAATATACTTCTCAGGTGACATTCTATTTGAAGCATCCCCTTTAAAGCCGCTATTTTCTAAAGCTTCTCCAAAAGTATAGCCAGGTATATCCTTTGCCTCTGAAGCCATCATATCTGCTTTATCAAACTTTCCGCAGATTACGCCCGAAGACATCATTGCCGGTTCGAAGCGAGCACCCTCTTCATTTGTCCATACAACAACAGTGATGGGATGCCTGTGAGGAATCTTCTCAGTTACTATGGTTTCAACAACCTCCATAGCTGCCAAGACACCCAAAACTCCGTCATAATTGCCCCCCTGCTTAACAGAGTCAAGATGAGAACCTGACATTATAGCAGGAAGCTTCTCTGTACCCTGGATAGTGGCATACAGATTTGCCATATCATCTGTAACAACTGTTGCCCCCATTGCTTCCATCCTTCTCTTTACTTCATTCCTTGCTTCAAGGGCTTCGGGAGAAAGTGAAAGTCTGGTGATACCACCATTACCTGTATCACCGAATTTACTGAAGGTTTTTATTTTATTATCTAGTCTTTCAATGCTACAAGATACCATAATATTTAACGCTCCTCTCATAGAGAATATTTCTAAGGAATTCTTTCCTTGGAATCCTTTCCTTGGAATCCTTTCCTTGGAATTCTTTCCATGAAAACCTTATCTGGAATAAAATTTTTCTGAAAAAACGTATTACCCCGCTATATCGCACAAATCCGGTGTTGTTTTTTTTGAAACTCTTGTTCCCTGTGAAATTGCTTTTACCGGACATACTGTCACACATAAATGGCAGCCCACACACTTATCAGCAATCAACACCGGTTTCCCCGTGGACTGCTGCTGACTAAGCGCCTGATGGCCTCCATCAAAGCAGGATAGGTAGCAGCGGCCGCAGCCAAGACATTTACTTCTGTCAACCCTCGGCAGACAGATGCTGTCTCTGTCAAGCTTTTCCGCAGGAACAATCTGGGGGAGTGCCTTTCCGACTATTTCCTTTACATTTTTATATCCGTGGGAACTGAGGTAGTACTTCATTCCCTCGAGCATGTCATCTATTACTCGATACCCATATTGCATTACAGAGGTTGTAACCTGTATATTCTCACAGCCTAACGCCATAAACTCAGCAGCATCCCGCCAGGTCTCAATCCCGCCCATACCGCTGACAGGTATATCCTTTAGTTCATTACAGCTTTTCATGGAATGAATAAAGCGTAGAGCAATTGGCTTCACAGCCTTTCCCGAATATCCTCCGACACTTGTTTTCCCCTTAACCTCAGGTGCAGAAACAAAGCTATCTAAATTTACATTGATAATGCTTTTTATTGTATTTATAGCTGCTATACCGTCAGCACCGGCATTAACTGCCGCAATTGCAGGAAGTTCCATGTTGCCGATATTGGGTGTCATCTTTGCCAAAATGGGGATATCTGTTCCTCTTCTGGCAGCTCTGGTATAGGAGGCAACCAGTTCAGGATTCTGTCCCACATCAGAGCCCAAGCCGTTTGCCGCCATGTGGGGACAGGAAAAGTTACATTCTATAATATCTGCTCCGGCATCGGTCATAAGC
>JAEZIV010000331.1 GCA_023436515.1 Bacillota bacterium | reverse complement strand
CTGTAATTAATATAAGCAGCACAGCTGTCAGTAAAATCCACGCCGGCGCTCTGATTACTTTCGTATATTGATCCAACTGCTCAGGGGAGGATACTGCATTAAGTGCCTCTTCCCTATACCGTAATTTCCCTCTTTCCATGGCAACTCCTAATAATGTTTGTCAAAAACAGCCTTTATTTTTTCAGATTTACAAGCCTGCCAGCTTCAACAATCGAGTATACAGGACTTATATCCGCCAATAGTCCGCTCTCATCAAAGGTTATTTGTCCTATAATTCCTTGATACCCCTTCTCTGAATGCAGCCCCTCTGCTATCTTTTCCGGAATATTGCTATCTACCAGAACTGCGGTATCCAGCACCATCCGTACCGAATCATATGCATGGGCGGCCCACCAGGTGGGTACCGAGCCATAAAGCTCCTCATACTTGGCATCAAAGTCCTCTATTGCTTTAGTTTGACTTACCGGCACTAAGGTTGGAATGATAATACCCTCAACAACCTCTTTATTTTCCATTAGCTTTTCGTCTGCATCAAAGGAAAAGTCTCCATAAATCCTTATTTTGTCTGACTTTGTGCGAATTCTCTCTGCCAGCAAGAAGGCATCTGCTATAGCCTCCTGGCTTATCATTACGCAGTTTATCCCAATGGCTTCCCACCTTTTGTATATGTTGTCAAAATCCTTTTCTGAGCCAATTTCTGAAACATCATCCAATACCTTTAAGCCATTTTCCAATGCCCGTTTACTAAAGGCCCTTCCTAAATTATTCTCAAACTCCGTATTACTATGGTATATGGCTATACGGTCTGCTCCTAACTTAGCAGCGTGATCTGCCATAGATGCACCCATTTCCGTTTCCCCAAAGGTATTTCTAAAAACATACCTATATTTTTTGTTGACTATGGATTTATCCATCATTCCATTAGCCGCAATAAGTATCTTTTTGGACTCCTCAAAGAAGTCAACAGATGCATCTAGAATGTTAAAGCTATGGGAGCCAATCACAGCTGTTATTTGAGGATCTGAAGATAGCTTTTTGGCTATAACAACACCCTTTTCAAAATCATATTCATCGTCATATATTTTATAGCTTGCATTAAATCCATTCCCGGAATACTGTTGGTTGAAATCCTTTACAGCCATCTCAACACCATTCAAAAAGCTGGTATCATAGTCATATACCTGCTTTGAACCCATTACTGCAATGCTTAGCTGCTTATCTCCCGAAGATTCCTCCTTTGTGCTACTGCAGCCAACAATCTGAAGCATCAGACATAGAAGAATTGCTATAGCACTAAACTTGCTTATCCCTATTTTGACTTTTGCAAAATTGTTATGCTCTATTGCGCACACCTCCTATAATCCATATCTTTCAACAGCACTTTGTATAATTTCACCTATTATCTGAGTATAGGATTTCCCTATATGCTTTGCACAGGTTTCATAGGGTCCATCTTGAGTAAGCCCCGGTCTTGGATTAATCTCCAAAAAGTAAGGGATGCCATTTTTATCAATCTTAAAATCAGCTCTGCCGAAATCGTAGCAGTTTAAATGCTTATGCAGCTTTAAAGATGCTGATATTAACTCATTCTTTAGAGCTTCCTCACATTCAAAAATTTCATCCAATACCGGTTCAAAGCACTTCTGGTGAAGTGTAAATACATCTATGTCTGAACCATCCACATGTTTGCATATACCTACTTCCAAAGCGTAGGACTTATCTCCTGTGCCCACAATGGGTACATACACCTCTTTACCTTCTATGTATTCCTCGCAAAGAACCTCCTGATGATATGTGTCCATATTCCAGCGTACCTTTTCTACCATTTCCTTTAAGTCATTTACAACAAAAACACCCATACTATATCCTTCATAGTTTGGCTTAACAATTAGTGGAAAGCCAAGTTCTTTCTGTACTAATTCACGGCTTAAAAACTCATCTAGCTTTTCTTGCCTATAGTCCACATATATACATTTTGGTGTTTTTATATTTAGGTACTCAGCTACTAGCTTTGTATGAAATTTATTCTGTGATAAACCCATGGCATAGGCATCGCTTCCAACATAAGGGATCTTGTTTAACTCCAATAATGCAGGCACTACCGCTTCTCTGTTTCTGGAATTTATACCTTCATCCTCAACAAAAACTAAGTCACAATCAAACTGCTTTTCCAGTATCATTTTATTCAGCTTGTACATGTTTCCAATAAGAACTACTTCGTGGCCGCATTCCTTTATTGCGTCCGCCAGATAACCAATCTCATGTGGACTGCAAAAGTCAGCGTATATTTCGCTTGTGCTTTCTATATCATAATCTTCCCGTAAGTCAAAAGTTAGACCAACTCTCATATGTATGCTCCTGCCCAGCATCTCATAAAAACGTCATGGAAATGCGTATTTCCCTGATTGATATGCCTTGGGCCCGGTACCTCCTCTATTAATTGATAGATTTTTTTAACCATATGTCTCCCCAATTTTGCACTTAATAAGTTTATTGTTTGGTCCTCTTAAGGTAAGCGTTTCTCCATCATCACTTACTATGTTGCTTCTCTCTAAAACTATCTTTCCACCATCTTCTCCGGCAGCATCTATTATGAAGTGTGGTATTGCATAGCCTGAAATCCTTCCTCTAAGCTCTGAAATAATATCAACACCTTGAGTATATGGAGTAAGGAAGTGCTCTACTCCCTTAACGTAGTCACATTGATACAGATAATATGGCCTTACACGTATTCTTATTAATTCTGACAAAAGCTTCTCCATAGTATGTACATCATTGTTTACTCCATTTAGTAACACCGTTTGGTTTCCAAGGGGAATTCCCCGAGACAATAGGATATTGCATGCATTTTCAGCCTCTTGAGTAACCTCATTTGGGTGGTTAAAATGAGTATTTATCCATATAGGATGATACTTCATAAGCATATCAGCCAACTTTTCTGTAATACGCATAGGGCAAGTGACTATTGCTCTGGTACCGATTCTGATTGTCTGAACATGAGCTATTTTTCTAAGTTCCGATATGTATTTTTCAAGTTTTCCATCTGTCAAGGTTAAAGGGTCTCCACCGGTAATCAAAACATCCCTGATATTCTTATTGTTTTCAATATAGCCCAGTATTTCTGCAAATTCACTATCACTAATAGAATGCTTATTACTAATAACAGTATTTTTCCGAGTACAATGCCTGCAAAACGTAAAGCACATGCTACTTGCAAAAAAAGCTACTCTGTCAGGATATTTATGTACCAAATGAGGCGTTACTGAATAATTTGATTCTTGCAGCGGGTCGTCGTACATTTTATTCGTGCTGGTTAACTCGTCCAATTGAGGTATACACTGCTTTTTTATGGGACAATTATCATTGTCTGTCGATATTAATCCGGCATAATATGGTGAAACCACCATTTTATATTTTTCAATTACCTTTGATATATTGGAACCTTCTTGCTGAGTCAGATCCAGATAGTCTGCAAGTTGCTCAGGCTTAGAAATTACATTTCTTAATTGTAGTTGCCATTCTTCCACTAGACTCCACCCTCTTCTAATCTAATTGTGAAACACTCGATAATCCTTTTCCATAGCTTTAGATAGCATCTTCTTCATATAAATCTCTACTACGCCGCCGTCATCCGTGGCATAAGTGAGTATTTATTTACCATAAATAGCATATTATTAAAATATTTGTTTTATTGGATTGAAAAACTCATCGCGGAACTGCTGTATAAGGATATTAACAGATTATCACAATAAAAAAAGAAACACCGTTTTTGACTTGAAATGGTAGTTTATTGGCCTGAAATGTATGATTGATTGGCAAGAGTTATATGTAGGTACATCTTTCCGAAGAATTTTATACCGAACAGCATTTTGTTCTGTACGAATATCAGAATACCCGGCATTGCGATCATCCAAAGGAATTCTTTTGACCGATGGTCTTGAACCGTACCATAAGATCAGCCAGGAACTGGATGGCCTCACTATTTATAGCATAAAAAGGGACCTCGCACAGCCATTTTTTATAACTAATGCGACAGCCCCTTTTTGTAGTTAGTATTAAACTAACAAATCATCTTATAATATTTCTTGTGTTTTCCAAGTAGAACCTGAAGCAAGTACATTACGTTCCATGTCCATGATATTGTATACTTGAGTTACACTTGGTAATGCAGTTACTTTCTCATCAGCTCTAAGTGACAAATATACTGATCTTTCATTGTAAGATCTGCAAGATACTACAGTATATCCTTCAACAGCAAATGTCAATATTGAAAGTGAATTATCTAGGATTTTCTCAGAGAATTCGATTGTTATTGAATGATCAGCATCTTTTTCTTTCTTGCCACCCCATGCTGATTTAACACTTGCTACCTTATCTGTTGAAGCATCCCCGTCATGATCATATAATGCAACTTTAGGAGCAGTCTTATCAGCAACAACAATCTCTAAATCAGTAGCTAATAAAGTACCAGAAGCTGATATAGAAGCTGTATTCTCTTCTTTTGATTTGATTGTTATTCGTTCTCCTCTCCAAACGTCATTAGTTATTGTAGCATCAGTATTGACATCTATGTCAAGAACAAATACTATCTCTGTGTTTCCATCAGCATTAACAGTTTGTGATTCTACAGAAGGTATGCTAACTGCACCAGAAGTAGTAGTATAACCCAATATACCTATTTCAATATCAGATTCAGCAAATGTAGCTATATTTGTGCTAAATACAAGTTTAATTTTGTTTGTTGCAATTAATTCTGCACTCTTGAAGTTTACTTTTTCTTCACCAATATTTTCCAATAAAACTGCATCCTCCTTTCCAAACAATCTTTTATTTGCTAAGTCGCTAATTGAAGCAACCTCAACACTTGGGCTATCAACTTCTTCATCTAAGTCGATAAGAACTATCTTATCTGATACCTTTATAAGCTTCTCATCATCATCTAAAGAACGCAAAGCTTTGTCAGAAGTTGGTAATACCTTATAGTTAGCCTTATCAAACATCTCAGCTTCATTCATTGGCTCGCTAAATTTTAGATAAATCTTTCCATCAGCCTTAACTACATAACAATCTTTTTCGAATATTTCTGGTGCTGTATTATCACCAGTAGTAAATGTTGTTACATAATCATTTTCCATCTTATTTCCGGCAGTATCTTCAATTGCCTTCTTAACAGTTACTTTATACTCTGTGTAATCATCTAAATTTTCTAATACATTCAACTTAACAACTTTATTGTTGCCATCTACAGGATGCTGAATTGTAAAGTTTACTGTACTATTATCTTCTACTGATTTGAATGCATAGTTTGCTTTCGTTACAGTCTCTTCATTCAATTCTTCATTGAAAGTCAATGTAACTGATAAATTTTTATCAACAGTCTTTGATAAAACTGTAAGACCTTTTAATTCTGTTGAACCGCTGCCACCAGTTGAACCACTGCCACCGCTGCTTGTATCGCTGCCACCTGTTGAACCACTTCCACCGCTGATTGTATCGCTGCCACCTGTTGAACCACTGTCACCTGTTGAACCACTGTCACCTTCGATAGGTTCTGCTACTATCAAATCTGCTTTTACAGCCTTAGCCTTTAAATCAGCATTGTCACCAACTATATCAGCAATAACTGTTTTTCCTGAAGCCTTCTCAGCCGTTAGGGCACCATACATTACGCCAACTGCATGGTCTCTGGTTAAGTCACCGGTTAAAGTTGAATCAACCTTGCTTCCTTTAGTTTCTGCAAGCTTAGCAACTGATTGCTTGTAATCTGCAACAGTATAACCCATTTGCTTGAGCATAAATGTAGCAAATCTAGCAGCTGTAACAGTATCCTTGGCCCCTACAAAGAGGTGACTTAAGAAAATGTATGACTAATTTGTAAACATAAGTATAAGTTAATAATTTACTTTGCCGATATAATTAATAGAATTTTATGTAAAGGAGGTGAATATATGAGAATAAATAGCAATATTAGTTCCATTAATACATATCGTGCATATAAGATGAATAATTTGCAGTCTCAGAAGTCCTTGAACACATTATCCTCTGGTTTAAGAATAAATTCTGCCGCTGACGATGCTGCAGGCTTATCTATATCAGAAAAAATGCGCGGACAAATACGAGGATTAAATCGCTCCAGTAGTAATATCCAAGATGGAATATCCCTATTACAAGTAGCAGATGGTGCACTAAATGAAGTACATTCCTTACTTCAAAGAGGGCGAGAACTATCTATTCAAGCTGCAAATGGTACTCTAACTAATGCTGATAAAAAAATGGTTCAAGAAGAAGTATCCCAAATAATATCAGAAATAGACAGAATAGCAAACCATACTGAGTTTAATACAATCAAGCTTTTGAATGTACCTCAATCAAGCACTGTAGATAATCAGATTATTAATACATTAAAAAGTGCTTTATTGGAACAAAGTGAGGCACGTATTCTAGCTCAGTACGGACTGGCCGGGGACGGGGTAAGTCTGCAAATTGTCTTAGAACAGACGCCACAGGCTTATTTGGCAGCAGTCTCCTACAGTGCTGATGCCTCAGGGAAAGCTATAGATCAAAAGCTTCATATTGATGTTAGTGATTTTATTCCTGCAACCCTTCCAAACGGTGGAACATCGCCCATGTACAATGACCGTATTATTGCCCATGAGATGGTTCATGCCATTATGGGTCGCACAATGAACTTCAATGCCCTGCCAAGCTGGTTCAAGGAAGGAACCGCCGAGTTTATTCATGGTGCGGATGAAAGGCTGTATGCCGATTCTCTTGGAGGAACTAATTTTGCAGCAGTAGTCAGTGAATTTTCTAGCTGGGAGGGAACTTCAATTGATTATTCAGCAGGATACGCCGCTGTACGTTATATGCATGCTCAAATTAAAGCAAAAGGCGGAAATGGTATAAAGGATATAATGGCATATCTGAGTACCAATCAGACAAGCACTCTGGATAACGCCTTAGCTAATGCATCTTCAGGAGCTTTCACTAGTTTATCGGATTTTACAAATAAGTTTACTTCTAACGGAGCTGCGTTTATGGCTTCTATGAATCTTACAAATACCGATACCGGTGCAATTGGCGGCGCAGATGCTGACTCCGGAGCGGCTTTAACTGCCGAAAGCGTAGTAGGAGATACCGTCAACCTTACTGACGACCCACTAAAGGGCTTTGCTGAGCTATGGCCTAGTTTGTCTTCACCGTTTGCATCAAACCTACAGATTCAAGCAGGGGCTAATACTGGCAATATATTAAGCATATCATTGACTGATACGCGAAGTGACACTCTCGGTTTATCAAGTGTTGACGTTGTAGATCAGGCAAGCTCGGCTATCACAAGCTTCGACTCTGCAATTAATAGTGTTTCCCATATAAGAGCTAATTTCGGGGCATTGCAGAATCGACTTGAACATGCCTCTGCCATCACTGAGAATACTTCAGAAAACCTTACTGCCAGCGAGTCTCGAATTCGTGACGCAGATATGGCCAAAGAGATGTCCACCTTTACGAGAAATAACATCCTGTCTCAAGCCGCATCTGCTATGCTAGCCCAAGCAAACCAACAGCCCCTGTCAGTGCTTCAGCTTCTGCAAGCTGTATAAAGGTTCACTTCTTATATGGTTTCCTAAAAGTATCAGGAGCAAAAGCAACTGATATTAAATACATTGAGCTTCTAAGTTTATCCCATATAAATCAAAAAACCCAGTGTATTATCAGCTGGGTTTTTTGGTTTTACCCTTTCCTAGATGAATATTAGTTCAACAAGGTATTGACAGATTCGGTGTAAGGATTCCCATATTCCCGTCGACATGATCCCAGGGGCAGGGGTCACATTTCACTTATCACCATACAATTCCTTTCTTATCTCCCAAAATTTCCATTATAGTCTTTTTCGCATTTAAGTTATTGTTGAATGGCAAAGGGTATTTATAACCCGTTTTCGCCTGCCAGTAGATAAGCATTCCCAAAGGATTCTGAACATAAGTATTTCCTGAGAAGCTGACATTGTAGCGCTGCTTCAATCCGTCTATCCCATTAGATGCCTTCACCAAAGTATACTTACCTAAATAAAATACATTATTCTTAATAACTACGTTCTGGGCAGCCTTTGGTGGATATGCCAGTTGAAGATTAGCATTTCCGTTATTTTTCTCACTTGCATAACCCCATTCATAACCCGGTGTCTGATTTGACCACCCATCTCCTGAATATATAGAATAATTATCTTCTATAGTTATATTCTTAAAAATCACTCTGCCATCAAGATTTTTTTGAAGAGCTTCAAAGTCTGCAATTAGAAACCCTCCGGAGCATTTTTCAATAAGGTTTCCCTTAAATAATGCATTATAAGAATACCTGTCGTCGGGGTTAGTAAACCATGCACCTGTCTCTGTAGTTATTCCAAACTCATAAGCATGATGTACAAAATTATTTACTAAGGAATATTCCAAGCATCCCTTCGTCCCGCATCATGGCTTTTGTAGATTTTCGTGCGTTGGGGAACTTCTTTTTCCAACTGCTTACCTCCTCAGGATTAGCAAGACTGACAACTTTATCAAGCATATTGAAGTATGTCTTATAGGTGATGGTTATATTTTTCTGATAAGGGCCTATGCAAGTGATACAGCCCTAACAAGCTCGCTGTCTTTATATGTAGGTTGTGCAGTTTTAGCGGAAGCCACATGATTATCTGTCATTGTAGGTGTAATAAATAATATTACTATGACAAATAATGCTACACAAATGCAATCCTTCCTATACAAATTATTCTATGATTCATAATATTCAGATTAATAATTAACTCTATTTAAACTTTGCACCCATTCTCTTTAATTTCTCATTATACTTGTCTGCCTTTTTGCAAAACATAGTTCCTATAGCAGTTGAATTAATAGTAACTTTATACCCAGCTTTAATCGCACCTAATGCTGTTAAAGCCACACAACCTCCGCCATCAATACCTATTACTTCAACTTCATCTACATTCAATTCATCCAACTTTTCTTTTAACTTAGGATTTGTAAAGGCATCGCCTTTATATTTCTTAAAAATATAGTCTGATACTACTTCTAACGAATTTACTAATGCTACACTTTCACTCCCGTCAAATGCCTTAAAAGGTAAAAATTTATTGATAAAATTATCTTCCATGATGTTTAATATGTATATGATTGAATTTCCTTCATTCTCTTTAATTACCGTATTTACAGCAGCAATAAGCTTCTCATTATTATATTTAAAAAATTTAGCATGAGAATCCCCTACACAAATATTCTGCATATCAATAACTAGAACTGCTTTACACATAATTATCACCCTTTTATTTTTTATCGTATAACTAATAAGTGTGTAGCAATATTTTACTACTGTACACTAACCCAAATTATATATTAAATGGATGACATTAGCAATTAAAGCATATCTTGTTTTCAACACTATTCTTTACAGTTTGAAACATAAACAGGGTAAAGTCATAAGCACATTTATATATTACAAAAGAAATGACGTGAAAGATAGCCTCCACGTCAAAACATATTTTTATATACATCCTTGCCAGCCCTTGATAAATCAGCGTTATAAGCGTTGTAACAGGACTATTACTTCCACATGTATTGTCCTCGTGAACACATCTATAGATTAATTTATCATTCTCAATCTGAATTACAATACGTGTAAACATGTTTAAAGGAAACTATTATATTGTAATAATCATAAAATTGAAGTCGATAATAGGTTGTTCAATCAGCATCACGGTGGTAAAACATCAGTAATGTACTTTTATTAATTCTAAAATAATCAAACCACTGAATATATCTGACGTTCAAATATACTCCGTGGTTTGTCGTGTGCCACTTCTCTACTTATATCGGTGACAATATTATTTATATTTTGTGACAACATTAATTATAACTCACACTAAAGCTCCAACTTCTACCCCTTCTTAGGGTCCATCACCAAGCTCTTTGCCACAACATCCAATCTCTGAATATTCAGCG
>JAEZIV010000244.1 GCA_023436515.1 Bacillota bacterium | reverse complement strand
TTTTATCCCTATGAAGGCAGGCTTGCGAAAGGTCTGGGATAAAGAAACAGACAGCTTCTTCTGCTGTCATGGTACAATGGTTCAGGCGAATGCAGCTTTGAACAGAAATATCTATTACCAAGAGAGCAGTGACATTTATATATGCCAGTATTTCACCTCTGAGCTGGAAACTGAAATTGAGGAAGTTAAAATCCGTGTTATTCAGAAACAGGACTACATGAGCGGAAGCATCATGGATTCTTCAAATACGGCGGGAAATCAGGAAGTCAATGAGATTAGTGCACGTCATGAGAATATTCCTGCTTACAGGAAATATGATTTTGTAATACACACCACTGCTAAAAAGACTTTTACCATCAATCTCAGAATACCTGACTGGATTAGCTCGGAAGCAATTATATATGTAAATGGTAACCAGCATGGAAAAGCATCGGATAGCAGCTCTTTTTATAGCGTTCAGCGTGAATGGAGTGAAGGAGATAAAGTAAGCATAGTCCTGCCTATCGGAATAAGCTTTATAACACTTCCCGATGACGAAAGTATAGGTGCGTTCCGCTATGGTCCTGAGGTTCTGGCCGGTATATGTGAGTCTGAAAGAATTATTTACTCAGAAAACGATGACATTACCACTGAAATAGCTATCGAAAATGAAAGGCAGTGGGGAGAATGGAGATATTTCTTTAAGACTATAAATCAGGAGCCGGTAATTCAGTTTAGAAGAATCAGGGATATAGGCTATGAACCCTTCCAAGTGTATTTCAAGGTGAAAAAGGCCTAAAACTATATAAAAGCATCTCTTTGAGATAGACCTACCCTAATGGCGAGGTACAGCAGAAGAAGCTGAACTTGCTATTAGGGTTATTTTATAGATAAGGAAGCTTTACACAAATGGAGGCCTGCGAAAACTGTGATCTTTGTGTTTCAAAATGTCCTACAGACCGGCACCTTTTAACAACCTATGAAAAGGTTCTGTCATTAAATATTTTTCCAGAAACCTTCGTGTATTATTGTCAAAATGACGACTAGTAATAAATTTGAACATATAATATTAATTATTCCTCCCATCAAGTTCCATCTAGTAATATCTATATTCAAAAATCCATATATGATAAAATGAATTATACAAAACATGTATGGGGGTCACATGAAACACATCTTTATAATTAATCCTGCTGCAGGTAAAGGCCTATCAATGGAGCTTATTCCACATATAAAAGAATGCTTCAATGATAAAGTTAATGATCAGCTCTTTATTGAAATAACCAAGTATCCCGGGCATGCTACAAAAATAGCAAGGGAATATGCTTGTGCCGAACCCTGCAGGATATATCCGGTCGGTGGAGACGGAACTGTAAATGAAGTAATCAATGGCATGGCTGGTACAGCAGCAGTACTGGGTGTTATTCCAGCTGGTTCAGGAAATGATTTTATACGCAGCCTGCACTCCGGAACTAACCTAAAGGATGTTATAGCCAAAACCATAAACGGCATAGAAAAAAGCATTGATATTGTCAGAGTTAACGATAAGTATTTTATTAATATTTCTTCCATTGGCTTCGATGCTAACGTTGTATATAATGCCATGAAATTCAAAAAGAAACCCGGGATAACAGGAAGCATGGCATATGTATTTTCTATTATTTATACTGTTTTTCAGAATAAGCTTGTTAAGGTAACTATAGATGTGGACGGTGTCAAAACAGAAAGAGATGTTCTGTTAATGGCTGTTGCAAACGGACGCTATTACGGAGGAGGAATGCTTCCCGTGCCTGAGGCTAAGCTGGATGACGGCTTGCTTGACATTTGTCTTGTTAGTGAGGTCAGCCGCCTAAAAATATTGAGCCTCTTTCCAAAATATATGAAGGGTGAACATGGAGTAATGAAGGAAGTGAGCTTTCTAAGCGGAGAGAAAATTCTCATTGAAAGTGATGAAGAGCTTTGTTTAAATATCGACGGCGAAATAGTTTCAGCTAAAAGGGTATCTTATGAAATAATTCCATCTGGAATGAAGGTTTTGCTGCCTGAGGGAATTCAGTAAAGGTTCTACACTCTTGGGTAGCACCCTAAGGAGAGTCTATTTCCTGAAGGAGTCCTATAATAAAAGTTTACTTTCAAGTAAGCTTTCTTACTTGACTCAAGGTGTTGAAGCGTATTAAAGGGAGGTGTTACAAGTGAAGTTTATCCATACAGGTGACTGGCATATCGGTAAAATAGTAAACGAATTCAGTATGCTTGAGGAGCAGAAATATTTGCTGGAACAGCTGTTAGCTGTTGTTGAAAAGGAAAAGCCCGATGCTCTGGTGCTGGCTGGAGATATCTATGACAGAAGTATTCCTCCCGTAGAGGCCGTAGAGCTTGTAGATGATGTGCTAAACAGGCTGCTGCTGGAGATGAAGGTTCCTGTACTGGCTATTGCCGGTAATCATGACAGTGCAGAAAGGCTGTCTTTCGCAAGTAGAATTCTAACAAACAACGGGCTGCATATTTCAGGGGTATTTAATGGAAGAGTACCCTGCATTACATTAGAGGATAGCTTTGGTCCGGTAAACTTCTATCTATTACCTTACACAGATCCCAGAAATGTAAAGTATTTATACGATGATAACCAAATATCCACCCACGACGATGCCATGAAAAGGGTCTTGGACAAGCTTGGACAAGTCTATAATTCAAGTGAGAGAAATGTAATGGTGACTCATGGCTATATAACACGTATGGGACAGCCTTCAGAGCTTACAAGCGACTCGGAGAGGCCGCTGAGCATTGGAGGAACGGATTTCGTAAGCTCAGAGTACTTCAGCATGTTTAACTACACAGCACTTGGACATTTACATGCACCTCAGAGGGTGGGCTATGACAAGGTTAGATACTCCGGCTCCTTGATGAAGTATTCCTTTTCGGAGGTAAGGCAGAAAAAGGGAGTAACTGTAGTTGAACTGGACAATAGCGGAAATGCTGCCTTTAAGCATATAGATATTAATCCCAAAAGAGATATGAGGCTTATAAAGGGACCCTTAAAGGAGCTCCTCAGTCCTGAGGTATACAACAGTGCAAATGCCGAGGATTACATTCATGCTATTCTCACTGACAAGGGAGAGCTTATTGACCCCATATCAAAGCTACGGTCAGTGTATCCAAATATCATGGGACTATCCAGAGAGGGCTCAGGTCAGAGGGAAAACTCCAAAACCTCTGCTTCCATTGGCTATAAAAACAAAACCAAGCTTGAGCTGTTCAAGGAGTTTTACTATTCAATTCAGGGTGAACCTCTGACTGATGAAGCTGAGGCAGTAATGTCCAGAATAATCGGGGAAGTCGACAGGGAAGGAGTATAGCGTATATATTACGCTGGGATTGTTCATGAAACCGATGAAATTGACCATAAGTGCCTTCGGGCCCTATGCAGGAAAGCAGGAGCTGGATTTTACTCAGCTGCAGGATCAAATATTTGTAATTTCAGGCCCCACAGGGGCAGGAAAAACAACTATATTTGATGCCATCAGCTTTGCCCTGTTCGGCGAGGCCTCAGGCAGCAGCCGCGACAGGGACAGCCTAAGGAGCGATTTTGCCCTGCCTGAAACTGAGACCTATATAGAGCTGGAGTTTGAGTTAAGAGGAAAAAGCTATAAGCTTAAAAGATCACCTCAGCAGGAGCAAAAAAAGCTGAGAGGTGAGGGCTTCACAATAAGAAACGCCGATGCCGAGCTGCTGCTGCCTGACGGAACACTGATAACCAAGGTGGCTAATGTTGACGAAAAGGTTAATGAGCTGCTGGGTATAAACAAGGCTCAATTCAAGCAGATAGTCATGCTTCCTCAGGGGGAGTTCAGGAAGCTGCTGGAGTCGGAAAGCACTGAAAGAGAACTTATTTTCAGAAAAATCTTTGGAACCGAAGGCTTTGCTGAGATACAGAGGAGGCTTGAGGATGAGAGCAGAGAACTATATAAGGCGGTTCATGATATTAAGACCCAGATAGAGACTCATGTAAAGCATATTGACGCAGGGGATAATCCGGAGCTTGAGGAGCTAAGGGCTCCAAAGGATATAAACCTGTCTCTTTTTATAGAGAGGGCTGGAGCTGTAGTCCTGACCGATAAGGGCTTGATAGAAGAGCTTAATGAAAAGCTTGGTCAGTTGACTCAAAAGCAGGGAAGGCTTAAAGAAGAGATAGCCAAAGCTGAACAAGTAAACAAAAAGCTTAACGAAAGAGAACAGTTAATAACTCAGTACAATGCCGAGTTAAGCAGGCAGGAGGAGTTCAGGCAAAAGGAGACTCTTTTGGAGTACGCCAAAAAGACTATCCCCATTGCAGAAATAGAGCAACAGTACATAATAGCAGAGAAGGACATTGCTGAAAAGACCGGACAGCTGGAAAAAGCTCAACAGCGGATAAAGAGCACCTCTATCACATATGAGGAGGCTAGGGAATTATTTGAAGTGCAAAAGGCCAAGGAGCCACTGCTCAAGGAACAGGAGAAAGAGCTGACCATACTGAGCAATATGCTGCCCAAGGTAATTCAATATGACAAGTATGTCAAGGAGCTGGCAGTTGCCAGACAAAAGGCTGATACCATAGCTGCAAGACAGGTGGAGGTTCAGACAAGACTGGAGGCTGAAAAGAACAGCCTTAAGGAGCTGGAGGAGAAGCTCAGGGGAATATACACCGCAGAGGCAGAAGCAATTCGTCTCAAGGGAGAGATTGATTCAAATAAAAGGCTTCTGACCGAGCTTGATAATATCAAAAAACTTTTAGAGGCATATTTTGACCAAAATACCTGCTTTGAAAGGCATAAGCTTGCTTTTGACAGCTTTGACACAGTTTTCACTGGCTTCAGAAGAGAACTCGAGGCAGCTGAGGATAACTATCTACGGGAACAGGCAGGACTGATGGCAATAAAGCTTAAAGACCGTGAGCCCTGCCCGGTCTGCGGAGCACTTGAGCACCCTAACCCTGCAAGTATTCCTGAACATATAACAGATCAGGAACAGCTGAAGGAGATGAAAAACAAGCTCAAGCTATTAAGTGACGAAAGAACCGAAAAACTTAGGTATTTATCAGAGGTGAACGGAAATCTTGAAAGCAAAAAGCTTGAGATTAAGAATAGACTAGAGTCTCTAGAAGAGGGAAGTCTTGCGGGCAAGGTCTCAACTGCCGTATATTCTGATGGCGCTGAGGCCATACAGGAGTATCTGGAGAAGGCAAAGGCTGACATAGTTAATAGGGGGACTACCCTTAAGGGAGAAACCATAGAACTCATGTCCTCCTACAAAGGGCTTGTGGAGTTTATCGGGGAGAAGGCTCGGCTTGAGGACAACAGCCGCGCTACAGCAGAGAATATAAAGGGTCTTGAAGAAGAGCTAAAGAGACTTAGTGAGACTAAGGGGGCTCTTTCCGAGGAGGCAGTAAAGGCCCAGTCAGCCGCTGCTGGAATAGAGCAGGAAGTGCCGAGGGAAATGAGGGCCATATCAGGGCTTAATGCTGCAATAGAAACCACCAGGAATGCTATCGGGACCCTGGAGGCCAGCATCAAAAACGCAGAGCAAACACGGGAGCAGGCCAGGCAGGCCTTGCACAGTGCAGAAACAGAGCTGGCTGTAACCGTATCCTCTTTAAAGGAAAGTGAGGAAACCAAAGGCAGACTGGAGCAGCTGCTTAAGGAGAGGCTGAAGGAGGGAGGGTTTGAGGACTATTCCCACTATGCCTCAATGAAAAGGACTCAGACTGAACTGGACATGCTTCAGGGAGAAATAAACGATTACTATCAAAAGCTCAAGTCACAAAAAGACAGGCTGGAGTACCTTAAGGTGGAAACAGAAGGCTTGCTTTACCGGGAGGTGGGGCTGCTGGAGCAGGATTACAAGGTGCTGCTGGAGGAGCAGCAAGCTATGCAGAAGCAGCAAAATGTACTGTTTTCAAGGTATTCCAACAACACAAAAACTCTGGAGCAGCTTCAGAGGGTAAATGCTAAGCTTGAAATGCTTGAAATGAAGTACAAAACAATTGGTGAGCTATGGAGGGTTTCAAAGGGTGAAAACCCGCAGAGATTGACCTTTGAAAGATATGTGCTTGCGGCATACTTTGATGAAATAATTACTGCTGCAAACCTTCGGCTGGACAAGATGACCGCCTCCCGATATCTGCTGAAGAGAAAAGAGGACAGAGGTAAGGGACGTGCACAACAAGGGCTTGAGCTCGAAGTGTTTGATAACTATACAGGAAAAGCCAGACATGTAAAGACGCTTTCCGGGGGAGAAGGCTTTAAGGCATCCCTTTCACTTGCATTGGGACTTGCTGATGTTGTACAGTCCTATTCCGGTGGAATCAGCCTTGACACTCTCTTTGTTGATGAAGGCTTCGGATCTTTGGACCAGGAATCTCTCGATAATGCTATTCAGTGCCTTGTTGATATTCAGAAAACCGGCAGGCTTGTAGGGGTAATATCCCATGTTGGTGAACTAAAAGAGAGAATTAAGTCGGTTCTTGAAATAATTTCTAAAAAGGAAGGAAGTTTTGCTAGATTTACCGTATAATTAATATAAGAGTCGTTTCATTACTATTTGTGTCGCCGCGGCAGCGGCGAAATGGGGGTTAATATGGAGAAAAATTCTATTCTGATGAAAAATGAAGTTGAAGCGAATAAATTTGCTGCCACAGTTATGGTATTTACAAATATATTTGCCATTTTGGTCTATACCTTAAATACATTGGGAATATTTGTGGCCAACCAGCAGGTAATGACTGTTGCAATGGCAATAGCGGTTGCATTATTAACCCTTCCAATAATAATCGTAAGAGTATTTAAAAGGCAGGACTTCTGGGTTAAATACGTAACAGTAACCTCAGCACTGCTTATGATGGGAGTCTTAAATGCACTTTTAAGCTTCCATGTGGTTGTATTGTATGCATTTCCCCTAGCTATAGCAAGCCTGTTTTTTTCCAAGAGGCTAAGCTGGTATACCTCAATAGGTTCTATTATAATACTCAACCTTGGTCAGCTATTAACATTGTCTCTAAAAGGGGTTCCAGATGACAATTTTACTGAAGTCTATAATATTGTTGTATATGGTATGGCCCCTAGAACTATACAGCTTGTAATACTTTCAGTTATATTCATAGTGCTATCAAAAAGGACACATAAATTATTGGATAATATGATGGGTGCTGATGAGCAGCAGGAAATGCTGAATAGAATGCTTAATGTTACAAGGAAGTCAAATGAAGTATCAAAGGTTCTGGCAGAGTCGGTCAGCAATCTTTCAATGATGACAGATAATACAACAAGAGCCAATGAATCCATCGCCGAAAAGACTTCGAAAATTGCAGAAGGCTCAAGACAATCCATTAAAAGTATGGAAGAGGCAACCGAGGCCGTTAAAGTTATGTCGTCAAACTTAAGTAAAATATCCGATGAGGGAAGACAGCTCTCAGAATTGTCAGAGCAGGTGCGCCAGCTCTCTATGGATAGCTCTCAGGTTATGGCGGCAGCAGTGGAAGAAATGAGTGCCATAGCACAGGCTACACAGCAAAGCAAGGAAACTATAGCAAAGCTGGAGACCAGATCAGGGGAAATAGCAAAGTTTGTCGAGGTTATAACTCAGATTTCTTCCCAAACAAACCTATTGGCACTTAATGCTTCAATTGAATCAGCTAGAGCCGGAGAGCAGGGAAAAGGCTTTGCAGTAGTAGCCCAGGAGATTAGAAACCTTGCTGAGGGTTCTTCAAAGGCTGCAAAGGATATAGCATCCTTAATAAAAGAAATTATGTCTGATACAGATAATGCCGTTAAAGCAATGGATACCGGCTCTGAAAAGGTAGACAATGGAATGGGTATTATCGAAGACGCCAGAAGTTCCTTTACAAAGGTTGCCGACGCCAATAACCTCATAAACGAAAAGCTCTCTGTTGTGAGCAAGGATACTCGCGAGGTGGTTATATACAGTCATAAGGTTGTGGGAATGGTAACCGAGGTTAAGGATATTAATATCGGTACACTCGGTGATCTTGAGCAGATAGCTATGTCCAGTCAGGAGCTTGTGGCTTCAATGGAGGAAATTGATTCCTCTGTGGACAATATTGAAGATATGTCAAAGGAGCTTGTAGAGGCAGTTAAGTAGCTTTTGACCAATAACAGAATATAGTACAACCAAAGCTCCCCTTGTGACGGATGACCTTCCAACAAAGAAGTCCGTACAGAGGAGCTTTATATATTTGTTATGAAGAGCAGCACAATCTATTGGGTCTTTGAAGAGCAGCACGGCTTAGGAACTGCTGCCCTTAGCAGCCTCAAGGGCTATAGCCTCCTCTATGCACGGTTCGTCAATAGCTCCCGCAGTAAACAGAGGGCGGAGAACCATAAAGCCAAAGGGCGGAATTGCCAGCTTCAATCGGCTTTGCCTGCCGTGAAGGGGAGCCTCCTCGGATTTGTATATAACCATATCCCTGTCGGGCTCATACCCTCCATACTTCTCAAAATTGCTGTTTAGAACCAGTTGATAATCAACATTAAAGGGTACGCCGATATAATAGTCATCATACACGGCAGGCGTAAAGTTGCATACAAATATCAGAGTATCCTGATAATCCCGACTTTTGCGTATAAAGGATACCACACTTCGGTGGGAGTCATTACAATCCAGCCACTCAAAGCCATCATAGCTGAAATCAATCTGATATAGAGCTTTTTCACTTGTGTACAGCTTGTTTAAGTCCCTTACAAAGGTTTGCATTTTCTTGTGCATCTCATAGTCCAACAGGTGCCAGTCAAGACCCTTTGCATCATTCCACTCAATAAACTGCCCAAACTCATTTCCCATAAACAGCAGCTTTTTACCGGGGTGTCCGTAAGTGTACCCATAGGTTACTCTCAGACCCGCAAACTTCTGCCAGTAGTCTCCGGGCATTTTATTCAGCATTGAGCATTTCCCGTGAACAACCTCATCGTGTGAGAGTACTTGAATGA
>JAEZIV010000435.1 GCA_023436515.1 Bacillota bacterium | reverse complement strand
CACTTACCACCATATAATAGACCTTTCTATCAATTTCCTTTAAAAGCTCTACAACAAAAAGTTCAGACTCCTTTGAAGCAGTACCGTTTCCAATTGATATAATATCAACCTTGTACCTTTCAATCAGCTGCTTCAGCTTTACCTTGGCCTCCTCCACCTTATTCTGAGGAGGTGTGGGATATATGACTGTTGTAGCCAGGACTTTTCCTATCTCATCTACAACAGCTATTTTGCACCCTGTTCTGTATGCCGGATCAAGCCCTAACACCACTCTGTCCTTGACAGGGGGCTGCAGTAAAAGGTTTCTCAGATTTTCCGCGAAAACCTTCATTGCCTGTTCCTGTGCGGTTTCAGTCAATTGGTTCCGGATATCTCTTTCGAGGGAAGGGAAAATAAGCCTGCTGTAGGAATCCTCAACTGAACTCTCCACATATTTTGCCATTTCGGTATTTGTATTTTTAAGGGTTTTCCCTTTTAGAAAGGCAAGACAAAGAGAATTATCTACTTCTATTCTTACCTGAAGAAAATCCTCTTTTTCACCTCTATTCAGAGCAAGCACTCTGTGGTTGGCAATTTTAGATACAGCTTCTTTGAAAGCATAATACATTCTATATACCGAATCATCATCCTTTTTAGCTGTTGAAGCTATAAGCCCATTTCTGAATATTATTTCTCTTAGGGATTTTCTATAGGCAGCATTATCAGAGACCTCTTCAGCTATTATATCCATGGCCCCGGCAATCGCTTCCTCGGCAGAATTCACACCCTTTTCAGCATCCACATATCCTTCAGCCATCTGTATAACCGACGTTTTTGTAGGCATTTGTGCAAAAATAATTGCCGCAAGAGGCTCAAGGCCTTTTTCCTTTGCGACTGAAGCTCTGGTTTTTCTTTTTGCCTTATAGGGTCTATATATATCTTCTATTTCCTGAAGAGTTAAAGCTTTGTCCAACATGCCTGAAAGCTCCTCTGTCAGCTTGCCCTGTTCTTCAATGAGCCTTCTTACATCCTCACGCCGTTCCTCAAGATTGCGAAGATACTGCAGCCTATCATACAGCTCTCTAAGCACCTGATCGTTTAATTCCGCGGTAACCTCTTTTCTAAAACGGGCAATAAACTGTATGGTATTTCCTTCATCTATAAGCTTTACAGTGTTCTGCACCTGAAATGGCTTCAGATTAAACTCCTTGATCAAAATCTGTATTATATCCATATAACCTCCGGTATTTTTTAGTAAGCTCCAAAGGGAGATACTTAAATTTCCTTAATAACTATATTTTTTAAAAGGGTATTAACTCTCTCTGTATCTATTAGTCCTATTTCGAGGAATTCTGTATTTGAGACTGCACAGGCACAGCCCAGTCTGAAGCATTCTTCAATTGGCAGCCCCTCTGCGATGCCCTTACTGATACCTGCCACCATCGAGTCTCCCGAGCCTATAGTATTTACTGCCTCAATCTCAAGCGGCAAAGCCTTCCAGCCTTTATTACCTGTTACCAGAAGAGCCCCCTGGTCTCCAAGTGATACAACTACCACCTGAACTCCTTTTTCAATTATCTTGTGGCAGGCTGCTATTATTTCGACATCATCAGCAAAGGAAGTATTGAAATAGCTTGATAGCTCTCGAATATTGGGCTTAATGAGGTAGGGTGCCGCTTCAATACCCAAGGCCAATACATCTCCGCTTGAGTCAAGTACGGCTTTTGTTCCAAACCTGCCCGCTTCAGCTATAAGCCTTGCATATGTATCTTGACCCAGTCCTTTTGGCAGACCTCCCGAACATACCAACACCTCTGTATTTGCCATAACTGCTCTGAATTTTTCAAGAAATGCTTCCCAGGCTTGAAGCTTGATTACCGGGCCTTCTTCAAGAATCTCTGTCTCTCTGTTGTTTATTTTATCAATAATATTAATATTAGTTCTGGACTGTCCCTCCACATTGATAAAATCTGTTTTCGTTCCCAGCTCAAACAGGCTTTTTTCTATCCATTCCCCTGTACTTCCCGCCTTAAACCCCAGAACCTCCACCCGGGTACCCAGCAGTGATAAAACTCTTGCTACATTAATTCCTTTGCCTCCTGCAGATTGCAGGCTGTTACCCACCCTGTACAAGCTACCGGCTTCAAAGTTATCAATAACATATATTTTGTCAACAGCCGGGCTTAATGATAATACGGTTATCATATAGCCTCCATGGTTTATCCGGCAGCTCAAAGAATCCGGAGATTGATTTTACTGCCAATAATAAATCCTAATTATTATATCACTAAAATAATACCCTTGGAACTTAACATTTACAACAAAATTCACTGAATGCAGTTTTATAACCTTACTTAAAGCCTCTGGAGTAAACTATCCCGTTTCCTGGTGAAACGTGCACACTGCATTACTACAACGCACCGAGTTTAGCTACGCGGCTCTCTGGTGATTACCGCGGTCGGACTTACACCAACTGGCGTGGTCCAGCTTCGCTGGACACACGGAGCACTGCTAAAAAAAATGAGAATGGGGAAGACCCAATTCTCATTCTTTACATTTAAAATTATTTCTTTGGCTTAATGTTCCCTTGTCCGCCTCTGGTTCCTCCTCCATTGTTGGTTTTATTCTCACCAAGCTGATCATTATCAAAAGAAACATCATTATTTTTATCCTTATTTTTTTTCTGTTCCATACCAAAGCATCCTCCCTAGAAATAAAATTCTACACTGATAAGGTGTTATACCTATATTCTTTACACATTTGTTATAAATTATGATATTAAATTTGAAAGGCTGCCTTGGTAACATTCACAATTCCTTGGGTGCTATAGAGCTTATCGGCTAACTCCAGAAGAGCCAAATCCTTCATTTTAGCCTCAAGCATTATATCTATATCCCTATCAACATTCTTTGTTATGTTTATAAAGTCCATAAAATCATTATAATCGATATAATCTGCATGGCTGCGGAATTCCTTTTCACTCTTCGGACTTGAATAATGGACTTTGGGTGGAATGACCTCCCTTGACCAGGTATCATATATCTCCGGCAGTAGCTCCCTTAAATCCTCTCCGTTATTTACACATTTGTGATGATGGACATCCAGTACCATTGGTGCATGCAGGTCCTTACACAGCCTGAGTACATCGGCAGCAGTAAAGCTCTTGTCATCATTCTCAATTATTATCCGTTTTCGGATCCTGTCGGGCAATTTAATGTAATTCTCCTTAAATCGCTCAATGGAGCCATATTTGTCACCATATAGTCCACCGACGTGCAGCACAAGCTTGTACTTGTAATCCTCAAGTCCCATAGCCTCGTAAAGCCTGACATGATAATCCAGATCATTGAGGGAGGCCGAAAGAACTTCCTTTTTTACCGGATTTAGTACTGTAAAGTGATCCGGATGTGCACTGATTCTGAAGTTATTTGCTTTAATATAATCCCCAAGCTGCTTGAGCTCATTCCCAAACTGGGCTACATAATCCCAACCTACAAGCTCGGAGTGAGTCGCCAATGGGATCAGCTTGGAGGTAAGCCTGTAAACCTCAACACTCAAAGCACGGTTGTATTTTAGAATTCTAAGGGTATTTTCTATATTGAGCTTTGATACCCTGTCCAGTCTGATATTTCTCGCCTCCGGTCCTGCCAGCCTGCTGTATACAGCATATGTAACAGTTCCTGAAGGTGAGCATTTTTCGAGACTAACCGCCATCGCAACATATCCCAGCCTGAAAATCATAAACCATCCCTCACTATATGAGCATTATTTTGTACAGCACTATTATTCCACATAAGCTACAATAAAATTATAAAATAAAGTTTCTTTCTCCATCAGCTTTGATATATAGCGTACTTACTTGATTTCCCATTAGTATATGTTAGAATTTATATTATCAATTTGCTTAAAATATATTTTAAAATAAAGGAATGCACAATGGATAGAATTCTGCGCTTGTATCACAAAGTAATGAACTTAAGTATTGTTAAATATGGTTTGGTAGGAGTTATTAATACACTTATAACCTTGATTATAATATTTACACTAATGAACGCTTTCTCCGTTTCCTTAAGATTATCCAATATAATAGGGTATGTGGCAGGGTTTATTAACAGCTTCATACTAAATAAGCTGTGGACTTTTAGGGGGAATCAAGCTTCAACTCTAACCCAGCTTGTGCGTTTTTCAGCAGTATTTGCAGTTTGTTTCCTGCTTCAGCACGGTATGGTAATACTTCTTGTAGAAAAACTGCTTCTGGATAAAAACATTTCAACTTTTATTGGAATGGTTTTCTATACATTATTAGGGTATATCCTCAATAAAATGTTTACCTTTAAGAAATAATTTCGGCTTATTTCCATTAACTTATGTAAATACTAACCTTACGCACTTACATTGGTATTTATTTTTTAATGGAGGTAACACATGAATGAAAAAATAACTGCTTTATATACGAACCTACAGGATGCAAGCAACGCCGTGGGATGCTTAAAAACGAAGGGAATCAGCAGGGCATCGGTTAACACCTCTGAGTGTGGGCTGGATTTAAATGCAGATGTTCGGCGAAGAAGCAATAAATTCCCCGGTGCCGTTCCGTCAACTATGGTAAAGCTTGAAGTGAATGTGGATTTAGTGAACAAGGAAAATGCTTTAGCCTTACTGGAAGAAAGCTTCGGAGTTATTGAATAGCCAAACCGTTGACACATGATAAACTCAGTATAGCAGGCGCTTATGCAGAACGCCGGTAGGCCGGCTGTTTAGGCTGTGCCGGTTATAGCAGTATTAGTGGAGAATGACAGTATTTAATTAACAATCAATAAATAAATCAGGAGGTACCAAGCCCATGCCATTTTATATTTTTGTGAAATGCTGGGTATGGGCATATCAATGAGAACAGTTTTAGCAAAAGAAAAGCATGAGGGGAAAAAAATCGACAAGGTTATACGGGACTTTTTCCCCTCCCTTTCTTCAGGTATGTTGTTTAAGGCTTTGAGAAAGAAGGATATCAAGGTCAATGGAATAAGGGTCAGAGAGGACTATACGGTATCAGCAGGAGACAAAATAGACATATATATAATTGATGATTTTCTTCTGGGAAAAAACGATGAAGGTTATTCGGTAGTTTTTGATGACCAAAACCTGATGATTGTAAACAAATCCCCTGGAATTCCTGTTCACCCTGATAAAAATCAAACAGAGGGCACTCTTATTGACAGGCTTCAGAAAACCTATGGTTCTGAGCTGACTTTGTGCCATAGACTGGATAGAAATACAAGCGGACTTGTGATTATCGCAAAAAACAATCCTACACTTGAATTAATGCTGGAAAAAATAAAATCCAGAGAGATCAGCAAGTTCTATACCTGCATTGTTTCAGGAATAATGGAGCACAAGAGGGCAGAGCTTGTGGATTATCTTGAAAAGGATGAAAACCTGAGTAGGGTCTTTATCTCAGAAAAAAGGAATAGAGACTCTCAGGAAATAATAACCCGTTATGAGGTATTAAGAACTCTGGGGGAGCTAAGTTTACTTCAGGTAGAGCTTGTTACCGGACGTACTTATCAGATACGTGCACACCTTGCTTATTATGGCCATCCTATTATCGGTGATGGTAAATATGGCAGAAACGTTGAAAATAAAAGATTCAACGCAAAACACCAACTATTATGTGCAAGCAAACTAAACTTTGATTTTATTTCACCTTCTGGACATTTAGACTACCTAAAGGGACAGAGCCTTTCTATTGAACCACCCTTTAGTCTCGAAAGGCTGATGGCAGACAAGAAGGATTGACCAAAAAAAGCTGCGGCCTTGTAGGGCGGCAGCTTTTTTTGTATGATACATTATTTCTTAATGAACAACTGGACAAATAACTTGCCGTAGGTAGGGCTTTCAATAACACCTATCCCGGTATGAGTAAATTTGCCATTGTATATGTTGTTTCCACTTTCCTTCAACCACGCCTTTACAACCTTATCCATCGACTGATTGCCGGCAATGTTCTCTCCTGCTATACTGAACTTAATGCCATATGTCTTCATCATTTCAAAGGGTGTACCCAAGGCTTTCGAAGTGTGGTTGAAATAATTGTTGTCCCTCATGTCCCTTGCCTTAAGCCTTGCCACCTTGAGAAGCTCGGCGTCAAACTGCAAGGGTTCCAGCCCGGCATCCTTCCTCGCTTTGTTAACTAAATCAAACAAGGCCTTCTCATCCTTAGAAATATCCTTTATTTCTTCCACCTTTGGCGTTGCTTTTTTACCTGTATCAGCTGCAGCAGTTTTGGTGGCAGAGCTTACAAC
>JAEZIV010000134.1 GCA_023436515.1 Bacillota bacterium | reverse complement strand
TTGTACACTATAATCAAGGAGAAAGGTTCCTTTTTAGTAATAAGAGCTCAAAATCATGAATACTTTTTAATATGAAAGCTATTAAATGGCATTATCAAGGGCAAACTTTTTTCAGAAAAAACTGTTTAATAATATCTGCTCGGTATATGCTCCCTTGATTATTTGCATATCAGCTTGAATTAATTCTTTGACTTTTGGTTTTAAATAAATAACATTTGAAGGTGACAAGATGAGATATATTGAAAACAGCAAAAAAATTGACTCATTTAAGAAATTCTTATACATTGTACCGTTTATGGTTTTGCTTGCAGTTTTCGCCTATTATCCGCTATATGGATGGGTTTATGCTTTTTTTGATTATATGCCGCCTATTCCATTGTCTAAATCTCCCTTTGTGGGCTTTATGTGGTTTAAATCTCTGATTGAGAATCCGGTAAAAGTTAACCAGGTTCTACAGGTTATTAAGAATACCTTTGGAATGAGCGGTATGAATATCCTCTTCTCATGGCTGCCAATGATATTTGCAATATTCCTTAATGAGATTCGGAGTGTACGCTTCAGAAAGGTTGTTCAGACAGTAACAACTCTCCCTAACTTTATCAGTTGGGTTTTGGTGTACTCTATTGCCTTCTCAATGTTTTCAGGGGAGGGAATGTTAAACAGTCTATTAAAGAGCCTGGGTGTAATAAATGAACCGATTTTATTGCTTCAGTCTTCAAGCCACATATGGGTTGCAATGTGGGCCTGGTACACTTGGAAATCACTTGGTTGGGCGGCGATAATGTATATTGCAGCAATGACTGGAATTGATGAGTCACTGTTTGAAGCAGCTCAGGTGGACGGTGCTACAAGAATGCAGGTAATAAGGCATATTACTATTCCAAGCCTTTTACCAACTTATTTTGTATTGCTTATGCTTCAGATTGCAAGCTTCTTAAACAACGGTATGGAACAGTTCTACGTATTCCAGAACGCATTTAACAAAGAAACAATACAGGTTTTGGACTTGTATGTATTCAATCTTGCAATGGGAGGCGGAAGCTATTCCGTTTCTGTCGCAATAAGTATGCTAAAGAGCATTATAAGTGTCGCATTATTATTTGTAGTAAATGGATTATCAAAACTGTTTAGAGGAGAATCTATTGTATGAGTAATGACGTAACGAGAGTAGATACAAGAGGTAAAATCCATGTCAGCTTATCTGACAGATTAATAGATGTACTGAATTATTTCCTATTTGCGCTATTTGCATTTCTTTGCACCTATCCATTTTACTATATTCTGATTAATACAATCAGCTCAAATGAAATGAGTGCAAAAGGTGAGATTTTGTTTATACCCAAGGAGCTTCACTTCCAGAATTACCTAGATGCCTTCAAAATTCCCGGCCTATGGGATGCAACTGTTATATCAGTTGGGAGAACTGTAATCGGAACACTTCTTACTGTTGTAGCTTCAGCCTTTCTAGGGTTTATGTTTACCCAGGAGGATATGTGGGGAAGGAAATTCTGGTATAGATTCACAATAATAACAATGTATTTTAACGCAGGTATTATTCCCTGGTATCTGACCATGAATTCTTTGAAGCTTACAAATAATTTCTTGGCGTATATATTACCTGCCATAGTCTCACCGTTTTTCATTATACTGGTAAAAACCTTTGTCGAATCGACGCCTAAAGAGCTACAACAGGCTGCCGAAATTGACGGAGCAGGTATAATGACCTTCTTCGTAAGAATAATGCTGCCAATAATAAAGCCTATACTGGCTACTGTTGCAATTTTTGCTGCCGTAGGTCAATGGAACTCCTTCCAGGATACCTTGCTGTTGGTTACTGACAGTAAGCTGTACAGCTTGCAGTTCATACTTTACAACTATATTAATCAGGCCAGCTCATTGGCGTCCATGGTAAATCTCCAGAATGCAGGTTCAACTGTTATGCAAACTCTGGCAACGAAACAAACTACCACTTCTGTGCGAATGACTGTAACTATTATCGTCGTTCTGCCAATAATATTAGTTTACCCGATTTTCCAAAGATTCTTTGTTAAAGGTGTTATGATCGGTGCCGTTAAGGGTTAACCCCGGTACCGTTATCTAATAAACAAAATAAAAAGGGAGGATTACAAAATGCATCAAAGAGTATTTAAAAGAGTAATGCTGGTTTTTGTAGCTGGGTTATTCCTGATGTCAACACTTCTCACCGCTTGCGGAGGAAATGATAACGCAGGTAATTCAACAACTCCGAGTTCAACAGCTTCATCAACCGGAGGCAGCTCAGCAGTAGCGGATAGATCTCCATTAACACTTGATATCTATAACAACGCTGCGAACTATCAAGGTGAACAAACAGGTTGGTTTGCAAAGATTGTAAAGGATAAGTTCAATCTGACATTGAACATTCTTGCTCCTCAGGTTGCAGGTGACCAGTTGTACAAGACAAGATCAGCTGCAGGTCATCTGGGAGACATAGTAATTATTGATAACAACCAGATGGAAGAATTGATTCCAGCAGGTCTTTTGGCAGATTTGACTGATGTAATAAAGGATTATCCAAATTTACAGAAGTATGTTGACAATCATTACAAATTGTTCAATTCTTCTTTCAAGAAAGCTAATCCAGAAGGAAAGATTTATGGATTACCAGCAGCGATGGCAGATACTTCTCCTACAGCATATACTGATGAGTACGCTTACTCAAGTCCCATGATGCCTTGGGCTTATTACAAGGGAGTTGGAGCTCCCAAAATTGATAACCTGAACGGTCTCCTGGATGTTCTTCAGCAGATGAAGGAAAAATATCCAAAGACTCCAGACGGAAAGCCAATTCAGGCAATCACTCTATGGAAGGACTGGGATACCTGGTCAATGGAAAATGTTCGTTGGTTATGTAACTGGTATGGCTATGAACAGCCTGAAGGAACTGGTTCGGTTCTCTTAAATGCAAATGGTGACATAGTTCCATTTACTGATGACAATAGCATGTACAAGAAGATATTGAAATTCTATTTTGATGCAAATCAGAGAGGTCTCGTAGATCCTGACTCAGCTTCCCAGGACTGGAACAAGGTTGCTGAAAAGCTCACAAACAATCAGGTTCTGCTCATGTGGTACTCATGGCAGAGAGGATTCTACAACTCAATAGAAAGAGGCAAGAGCGAAGAAGGTAATGTAGTTATACCAATAAGTGATATGCGCGTACTGCAGAATAGTGATGCTTATTATGGTAATGGTAGAATATTTGGACTTGGTGCCAAGGCAAAGGATCCCAAGAGAACCCTTGAATTTATGGATTGGATGAATTCACCTGAAGGAATGCGCTACCTTATCAATGGTATAGAAGGCTTTAACTATGAAAAGACAGCCGAGGGTAAGTTTAAGTTTACTGAAGTTGGTAAGTCGGCCTTCCAGAAAAACACTCCAGTACCAGCTGAGTTCGGTGGTGGTGGATACCAGGATGGACAGAGCAAAATCAATACTACAATGCTGGCTGATATCAATACTGATCCGGATACAGGAGAAACATATAATTCTAACTACTGGTCTTCTACTAAGGCAGAAAACATGACAGCCTTGACAAAGGCTTGGCAGGAGAAATTCCAGGCTGAAAATGCACTTGATTATTTGAAGAAGAACAACTTAATTGATATAGTTCCAAATATCAATACAAGCCTTGGAAGTGATTCCTCAGACATCAAGAACAAGAGAAGTCAGTGTTCAGACTTAGTAAAAAATACTTCCTGGAAAATGGTATTTGCTAAGAATGAGAATGAATTCAATCAGCTGTGGACTAAGTTGAAGTCTGACCTTGAAGGTCTTGGCTGGAACGATGTTGTTGCTGTTGATACCGCAAAGTGTAAAACAATTGTTGACTTACGTGCTCAGGCAGTAGCAGGACAAAGTAAATAATGTGCAGTTAAGTCCTTAATAAAAAGGGGAATGTATTATTTTTAATACATTCCCCTTTTTGATAGTGCGCCCGGCGGGCGGAAGTTTCATGGAACTATCTTACTTACCAGAAAAAGGACGCATTGTGAAGCCCTGTACAGTGCAATTTTTATAGCTTTGGGCAGTTATTTATGGTAACATCTATTAGAGAAGTAATAAAATGTGTAATATGCAAAAGGATTGGACATCCATTGAGAATCCGGTCCTTTAGGTAAAGACTTCTAAGCAAGGGTGGTGGGATTATGAGAGTACGAAAAATCAAAAATATCATATTTCTTTTAATTACTTTAAATCTTGTTAGTATATTTTCAACCTCCTGTGGCAAGGACCGCTATGAGTTTACATCTGTTCCCACAGGTGAAACCTCAATTCAAAGGAGTCCCTCAACTACAGCTGAGGGAGGGAGTACTGCCCGACCTATTGCTCCGGTAGAAATCGAAATGTATATAAATCATCCATGGTATCCCTTGAGAGAATGGAAAGGGGCCATTCCAGAGGAAATAACCAAAAGAACCGGGGTTGGCTTAAAACTAAAAATTGCCTCGGATGATAAACAACTGCTTATGCTGATTGCCTCAGGAGAGCTTCCTGAAATGATTTTTGCTGATTACAGTTATTTTAAAAGATTATCTGATTACAGGCTGAGCTACTCCTGGAATAAGCTTATTGAGCAGTATGTCCCGGATTTTGAGATTGATGACAGGACAGCTTCAGTATATAGAGTTAGTGACGGAAATTTTTACACAGTATTAAATGAGTTTGGAACCAGTGAGGACTGGAAATCAGAGGAATATGCAATGCCTATTGGCGGTGGTCTTAGTTTAAGAAAAGACCTGTATGAAAAACTCGGAAGCCCCAGTATTAATTCACTGGAGGAGCTGGAGAAGGTTCTGGATATGGCTAAAGAGCAATATCAAGGCTTGGCACCACTGGTAATGAATCCAAGCTGGAAGGGTACCTTTATATCCTACCAGTATGGGTTGGCTATGAATAAGGGTTTTGTAGAGAATGACAACGGAAAAGCTATTTATTATATCAAACAGGAAGGTGTCCTTGATTACTATAAAACCATGAACAGATTTTATCGTAAGGGATACCTGGATCCCCAAAACTATGTATTCAAAAGCGAGGAGCAGTCCTATCAGATAGCCATAGACGGGAAATGCTTTGCCTATATGGACATGAACAGCACTGCCGACGACCTTAATGCAAAGTCAGCTGCAGCTGGAACAGATTATGAGTTTATTCAGCTTATTAATCCGCTGAGAGAAAGTGCTGCATACTATAATACGGGAATAGGCTGGTCGGGAGTATTCATAACGCGAAATAACAAGCATCCCAAAGAGTCTATAAACCTTATGAAGTTCCTTAGCAGTGAAGAAGGGCAACGTCTGTCTTATTGGGGAATTGAAGGCAGGCACTGGACAATGAATCCTGCCGGCTACCCTGAATTTAGGATTAATACTGCCGATGAGGCCGCTTTGGTCAAGGAAGGGGTTAAATGGTCCGGACTTTTTGCAACAAATGCAATAACAGAGGGACTTTTTAATTATAATCCCAATTTAAGGCAAACCTCCGAGGCTGCTAAAGAAATAAAAAAACGTACAATATATCGCCCGGAATTAGGTATGCTGCTGCCCGATGTAAATACTCCGGAGAATTCCATAAAAAGCAGTATTGATGAAATGATTAAGAATGAGGAAATAAAGATATATCTAGCAAAGTCGGAAGAGGAATGTATAAAGGCCTACAATAACATGCTGTCAGCCGCAGAAAAGCTAGGCATGTCAGATTTAGAGGTGTGGGCAAACTCTGAATATACAAGAGCAAAGGAATTGTTTAAGACTGGTGTATATGGCTTAGAAGGAGGAGACTAAAGATTGTATAAAAAGTCATCGACCCTGTTTAAATCAGGGCTGCTCAAAAAAGTTATTGCCGGGTACATCCTCATAATTGTGATTCCGTCAATTCTTTTGGGTCTGTTTATATATGATCGCTTTTATAGTAATATGATAGGTGAGTATATCAAGCAAAAGCAACAGATATTGAATGAGTATTATTCCAGTATGGAAAACGATTTAACTAAGATACAGGGGGTATCAAGTTTATTTCAGTATAATACTAATGTAATAGACTACCTGGACGGTAAGCATACTTCAGATTTGGATGAGGTGTATACCTACTCAAAATTTATCAGGCCTATATTTAACTATGCTTTTTCAAGCATGCCTAGCATACAGGATATTAAAATATATAAAAGCAATGGTAATGTTTTGTCTGTACCCTCTGAAATAGTAAATATTGTTACAATGGAGGATGCCAAGGTGATAAATGACATATCTTCCTCCAATGGATTATGGATATGTCAGCAGGATAACAGTCCGGAGCTTCCAAAGCTAAAGTTTTACCAAAAAATATACAATTACGATTTGCTTAAAGGGATAGGAATCATTGAAGTTGTGCCAAATACTGATATTTTGTATAACTACTTAAACAATATATCCTCTCTCTCAAAGGGTAATGATGGGATTTATTTAGTTGATATGAAAAATAATCTGTTATATAAAGCTGGTGAATATGAATTTAAAGACAAAGACAATAATAATAATATTGATGAGTTGTTTAAGTTTTCAGACTCCAACGGGTATTTTCATATTAAGGATGGCCGTCGGGATATAATAGGAAATGTAATAAATATTAAGGCTTTAAATGTAAAAACCATTGTACTGGAAGATTTGAGTCACGAACCTAAGTTTATCAATATTAACGGTCTTTCAATTTTTATATATGTGTTGGGGCTTATAGTGGTACTCTCTGCAATATATTACTTCATAGCAGCCAATATGACAGGTAGAATGATTAAGCTTGCAAAGCATATGAGAAATGTTGATGAGCTAAATTTATCTACCTATACTGGAAAAAGCGGGAGAGATGAAATAGGTTTTCTGATAGAGTCATATAATTCTATGATTGTACGTATTGATGAGCTGATCAACACTGTTCACAGAGCTGAGCTTATGAGAAAGGAAGCTGCCTACGCAGCGTTACAGGCACAAATCAGACCCCATTTTCTGTTTGGAACACTGGAGTCAATAAGAATGCTTGCAGAATCAAATAAGGATTACGAAGTATCAAACATAATCTTTACCTTTGGCAGGCTTATGAGATATAGTCTTTCCTCAGCAAAGAATGAGGTTTCATTGGAGGAAGAGCTTGAAAATGTCAAAAATTATTTCACTATACAAAAGATTCGAATGGGTGAAAGATTGAATTATGATATTAATATTGATACAGATATCAGAGGCTTCTACTGTCCCAGGTTTATTCTCCAGCCTTTAGCGGAAAATAGTATTGTACATGGAATTTCCCAATGTCGTGGTCAAGGCTTAATAAATATTGTTGTATCAAGATGTGATGATTACATTATAATTAAAATCATAGATAACGGTTATGGTATTCCCCACGATAAGCAATTGACAGTTCAAAGCCTACTGGAGAATAAAATTGATATTAAGGATTTCCAGACTGAAAACTCAGGCTTCGGAGTTTATAGCGTAAGTGAAAGAATAAAGAGCTACTATGGAAAGGATTCAAGGCTTGAAATAGACAGTACACTATTTGAGGGAACCACCTGCACGTTATATTTGTACTATAAAAAAGAGGGAGCTGAAGATGAAAATATTGATTGTTGATGATGAACCTATTATATTAACAGGTATTGAGAATATTTTAATCAATGAGTTTGGTGACCGCGTGGAGCTTGTAAAGGCTTATGATGGAATAAATGCATTGGAAATATTAAAGAGGTTCACACCCGATCTTATTATCACCGATATCTGCATGCCAGAAATGAGTGGATTGGAGCTTATTGAATATGTTCTTAAAAACAACGTGTGTTCGAGGTTTCTAATCCTTTCAGGATATGCTGACTTTGAGTACGCAAGGCAGGCCATTCAGTATAAGGCCTTGGATTATATTTTAAAGCCCATAGATAAAAATCAGTTAGTTGGGCATGTTAACAGATTGTTTAAGGTTATTTCTCAGGAGAAGGAAGAGCTCATAAAGGGAGAGCTGGATAAAATAAGAGAGGTTATTTTATATGATGCTCCCTATGAAGAGTTTTTCATGGAAAAAAACAAAGTAAATGATATATTTCCTGCTCCTTTTTTTAAGGTTGTAGTGTTACAAATAGAAGGGGCTTGCAGTGAGCCGACCCATGACGACTTTAGGTCAGTACTGTCTCAATTTTTCGGTAAATATCACAGCTTTGCCCTTCAGAGCAAAAAACAGTTGGTTATTCTAGGAAATTTTGAAAAGCATTTTTCTGACCGATTATTGTATAAGGAGTTTTCGTCGATAAAGCTTAAGCATAGCTGCAGCATAAGTAACATAGGGATGAGTGGCATATGCAATAGCTTGGAGCAGATACATTCCTACTTTAATGATGCCCTGAGATATCTCTACTTAAATAAGTACTCACATAAGGCGGTACTTAATGAAGATAATGATTTTATGGGAGCCTTGACATTGATTGACTATCACGATATAGCCAAAATCCTTGAGGCTAAAAACCAGGTAGAAATGGATAGACTGCTGGATGAATATCTTGGAAAATTGATCTATATCAATCAACGACATTCGTTTCACTTAAACAGTATATATTCCATAATTATTTCAGATATAGCCATATATCTTCAGGAAATCGGATTGTCGTCGGAGCTAATTACGGGAATGGAAAACAATTCGTTAAAAGACACATTTATAAATGAAGGACAGCTTCAAAATAAGTTAAGAAGCATATTTGTTGATATTTCACAGCTTTTCGGGAACATGAATCCGGAAAACAAATATTCTGAAAGCGTAACAAAAATGCTTGATTTTATCAATGCCAATTATATGAAGGATATTTCTCTCGACGCAATGGCTGAGACTGTAAACCTGCATCCAAATTATGCAAGCTCCCTGTTTAAAAAGGAAATTGGAACTGCCTTTATTCAGTACTTGAACTCCTACAGGATAATGAAGGCAAAGGCCTTTTTGAAAAAGAATTCAGAGCTGTCCCTTGATAAAATCGCAGAAATGGTGGGTTATGAAAACTCCCGACATTTCATCAAAGTTTTTAAGAAGTATTGTAACACAACACCAGGTGAATATAGAAACTCCAAGATAAGCAATTAAATATATTATTTGAAAGATGAGGATGGGGAATATGGGAAACAAGAATGTAACATTGTTACCAGACAGCTACAAGCATGCTGTTGCAGAGGGACTAAGAGGTAATCTGCAGGAGGTATCCTACAACGTAAGCAATTACATAAATATCTCCAGAAAGCTGGTTACAAACCAAAATCTGTCGGCTGAAGAAGCAGGAAGAGAAACCGTCGGAGGAGATCCCATTGTAAAGAAGTGTAATGTTTATCTGCCGGCAGGATATGATCAATGTGACAGCGAAACAAAATACAATGTTTTGTATTTGCTCCATGGTGTTGGGGGCAACCGTTTTGAATGGTTAACAAGTAACGGTGAGACTGATGGTCGATTTAACATATGCAATATATTTGACAATCTTATTTCAAAGGGTGAAATTGCTCCTCTCATAGTTGTTTTCCCTGATGGCAGAAGTGCTGAGGATTGGACAGATACTTCCTTTAATGCAGAAGGAACAAATATGCTGGGCTTCTACTATTTTGATTATGAGATGAGATATGACCTCATACCCTTTATTGAAGCTAATTATAATACATATTCAAATATTAAGGATACCTCTGATGAGGGAATGGCCTATAACCGCTTGCATAGGGCACTTGGGGGTCTTTCAATGGGAGGGATGCAGACTCTGAACCTGGGCCTTGGAGGTCATAGATGTGATTCTGCTGCTTTAACCGGGGACACCAGTGCATGGAAAAACGGACTTACTCCAACTGTGCTCGCACCCGGTATGATGGACCTGTTTGCATATGCAGGTGCTTTTTCAAATGCGCCTACATCAAGTGACGGTAAGATTTTGGGAGCAAGTGTAGCAGCTTGGGGATATAAGCTCCACCTGCTGTATATAACCTGTGGCGATAAGGATGGCATTGCGTTTCCGGCAGGTTATGAGAAGTCGACAAATGGGCTGGAGGAAGCTGCGGGAGACAATTTAGGGGATTATTACAGGGTTGTCATGAAGGATTGTGTTCATGATTTTGAGGTTTGGAACAACGGAGCTTATAATTTCGCTCGTTTAGCCTTCGGAAAATCAGATACCTTGAGAATTTTTGATGTGTGTTTAGATAAGTAATAATCGGGCTGTATAATTGACTATTAGGAGAGGAATATCCATGAAACTTATATCAGGAGAATATTGTCTTACATTCAACGAGGGTGGTCTTGAGGTTCAGAAAAATAGTAAAACATTATACTATAATAAGCGGCCAATATTTATTACTGTAAAAACCTTTATGGCTGTTAACGAATTTTATGAGAATTTTTACTCTGATATATGGGAGAAAAACGGAAAAGTTACTGCACAAGGAACTATAACCGTACCTTCCGGGTCCGAATTCTTTTTCATTGATGCTTACGAAGCATCCGGTACAGGCTTTAAGG
>JAEZIV010000117.1 GCA_023436515.1 Bacillota bacterium | reverse complement strand
GTATTGCCGTACCTATACTTATTTTAGGGTACACTGATCCCATTAGAGTAAATGAAATTATTGAAAATGATGTTACTCAGTCAGTTTTCAGTCATGAGCTTGCAAAGGCTTTATCTGATGAGGCAGTTAGACAGGGCAAGAAGGTAAAGATTCATATTAAAAATGATACAGGAATGTCCAGAATAGGCTTTTTACCTGGATATAGTGCAGTCAAGAATGTAGTTGAAATAAGCCGACTGCAGAATATCATAATAGAAGGACTTTTTACTCATTTTGCCTCAGCGGATGAGAAGGATAGGGAGTATACCCTGGCTCAGTTTGAAAGATTTATGAGTATTTGCTGTGAGCTTCAGAGAATCGGAATACATATCCCAGTCAAGCACTGTGCAAACAGTGCCGGAATTATTGAATATCCAGATATGCATCTCGATATGGTTCGTCCGGGTATTATACAATATGGATTATACCCCTCCGAAGAAGTTGATAAGTCAAAAATTCTCCTAAAGCCGGCCATGACCTTGAAAGCCAATGTTATACTTGTAAAAGAGGTTGAGAAAGATACTTCAATCAGTTATGGAAGAATATTCACAACCAGCAGGACATCACGCATTGCAACTATTCCTATCGGTTATGCTGATGGATATATGCGTATGCTGAGCAACAGAGGTAGGGTCCTGATTCATGGACAGTATGCTCCTGTTGTGGGGAGAATATGTATGGATCAGTGTATGGTGGATGTTACTGATCTGACTGAAAATGTCCAGGTTGGAGAGGAAGTAGTACTTGTGGGGACTCAGGGAGAAAATACCATATCCGCGGAGGATGTTGCCAGCCTAATAGGAATGATAAATTATGAACTGGTCTGCACCGTAGGTAAAAGAATTCCGAGAGCTTTTATAAAAGACGGTAAGATCTCGAAAATTCTTAATTACTTAATATAGAATAAGGCTAGACGAGGTGTAGGATATGAGGTTAAAAACTTGAACCTTTCAGCAGCAAACAAAGCTTGGAACGATGGTATTAATAGGGCAAGCTTTTGTCTGGAACAGCCATATAAGCGGGTTTGAAGGGTGTAGTAACATAAACTTAATTTGACCGGTACTGGTGGGGGGTATTATAATACTCATATGCATGTATATCTATTTTGCCTTATTAATGATGCATTAACAGCCTTGGAAGTGTGAAAATTTTGGAGTATTCAGGATATCATGATATAGAGAAGAGCTTATTAAGAGACGATGGGGTTTGTTGTTTTTATTGTTTCGGGAGTGGGGGTAAATAATTTGGCTCAATATAAAAAGATATTAATCAGCGTTCCTGATAACTTACTTCGAGAAATCGATAACCTGGTTTCAAATGAAAAAACAAACAGAAGTAAGCTTGTCCGGAAAGCAGTGAGTCTTTATATAAGAGAAAAACACAGGGTTGAATTAAGAGACAGAATGAGAAGAGGTTATGAAGAAATGGCTGAGATAAATCTAGGGCTTGCTGAGGTTTGCCTTGGAGCTGATAACGATCAGCAGAGCATATATGAGGAGAGGCTTGGGGAGATGGAGGAATCGTGGTAATAAAAAGAGGAGACATATATTATGCAGATCTGAGCCCTGTAATTGGCTCAGAACAAGGCGGTGTCAGACCTGTTTTAATTGTTCAGAATGATATCGGTAATAAATATAGTCCTACTGTAATTGCAGCAGCAATTACTTCTCAGATAAATAAGGCAAAGCTACCCACCCATATTGAGATAGGAGCTTTGGAATATGGTCTTGCAAAAGACTCTGTTATTTTGCTTGAACAGATAAGAACTATTGACAAAAAGCGCCTGAGAGAAAAAATCGGGCACCTGGACGAAGAGCTTATGGATAAGGTAAATGATGCTCTGGAGGTCAGCTTCGGATTGTCGGAGCTCTAGAGCTTCAGTTATAAAGTACTTAAATGGAGGTTGAAATGAAGGAACTGGTAAAAAAAATTGGCAAAAAACACATTATTGTTTTATCTGCATTAGTATTCGGAATAGTTTTATTACAGTTTGCTCCATCAGTCAAAGCTGAGACAGGCGGTCAGGTTATTTATGATTCTACCTACATAGACAAATTGGAAACTACTCTTAGAGCTTTAATAAAGAGTACCGGAGATGACTTGAAAAAGCAGATATCATCATCAGGTTCGCAGGCCGAGCTGGAAAAGAAGCTGGCGACTACTGAGGCTGAATTAGCGGCATTGAAGGAAAGTATGGTATTCAAAATTGTTAAGCTTCCTGTTGGTAAGATAATGATGGGAAGCAGCAGTACTGAAATTATTGTCAGAACTAAGGGTGGGACAACGGCTTATATTGAAAAGACAGCTGCCGGGGGCTTGTCAAACCTTATATCAGGTAAGGACCTTAAAAATGGAGAGGTGGTTCCGGATAACCAGCTGCTTCTGGTACCCAACGGGGACGGAAGGGGAATAAAGGCAGTTAAGGAATCGTATATAATGGTTAAGGGTACTTATACAATAAAATAATTTATTTCCAGATTTGTACATATATTAAATAAAAAGAAGTTAAATGACGATATAAGTTTAGCTTCTTTTTTTATACTATTTTTTGGCAGGCAAAAGGGAAAAACATATGAGTAAATCATATCAGCAAAAAACTTTACTACAAAAAAGAATAGACATTCTTATACGGTTGGCCCTTGTTCTGGGGGTGGTCATGATCCTGTTCTTTTTTGTAGTTAAACCAATGATAAAAAAGGATTATTATTTTGATGCGGGAAAGGATTATACCTTCAATAATCTTGGGGGTGCGGCCGGAACCGACAATTATGATGTGGCTGTATTTGGAAATGGACTTGACGCCATAGGGAGTGCTATGGGTGCCGCTGAGGTTGGAGCAAAGACCCTTTTAGTTTGTGAACTGAAGGATATAGGAGAACATTTCAAGGATACCCTTGATATCAACTGGGCTGCTGACGTTACACCAAATGGAAGTAGTGTCAGCTCGGACTTTTTCAAGAATATCCGGTACAAGGCTGGGGAGACTTCAAAGATTGAAGCGTATATTAACGAAATCAAAACAGAGCTTTCTGATTATAAAAATCTCACTATATTATATAGTGCATCAATCTCCAAGGTGTCTAGGGAGCATGGCAGAATAACCGGTATTACCCTAAAAACACCAGAGGGAGAAAAAGGAATAGATGCAAAAAGGTATATAGATGCTACCTGGACAGGGGAGATTTTGCAGGAATGCGACGTTAAGTACACCTTAGGCTATGGTGATATTGGCATTGATGAGTTGTTTCAACCTGTTAAGCTGAATTTTATGATTTCCGGAGTGGATAGCTTGAAGGTACAAGAGTTATTTATAAAGCAGTCCTCAATGGTAAATTTTCTTCTGAAAAGCTATAAAACAAGTGATGATAATATTTATGTTTCCGGGATTACAGCTGCGGATCAGGGGAACGGAAATGTTGTTATTGATGCAATTAATGTCGGTAAGATTGACATATCCGGAGAGGGCAATATTAAGACAGCATATGAAGCGGCAAAAAAGGAATGTGAGAATCTATATGAGTTCTTAAAGGCAAATATTGAGGAGCTTAAAAATTCTAAAGGGATAACCGTTGCCGAGGCTTTTTCCATGGTATCCCCATATAATTACAGCGGGAAGTATCATATGACATTAAGCGATGTGCTGACCGGAAAAAGGTATACTGACAGAATAAGCACAGCCTCAAGACCTGTAACCTTTACAATGGATGATGGAAACAGATATGTTTTATGCAATCCCAAAACCTTTTACATCCCTATGGGTTCGATAATTCCTGAGGGCTTGGATAATGTCCTTATGACTGGAGACAAAATATCAGCTTCCTCACTTGTAAAGACTTCAATAAGCACAAATGCCTCCAGGGCAGGAACCGGCTATGCGGCAGGAATAATCGCGGCTTACAGTATATCAAGGGATATGGACATACCCATGCTTATTGAGGATAGAAATCTGGATACGCAGCAGGAGATAGAAAAGATACTCAGACAGATGGGAATATATATGTCTGATATTAAGGAGGAAATTCCCAGCGTAACTGAAAACTGGAGCTATCCTTATGCTGAAAAGCTGATTAACCTTGGTTTGCTTAGCGGAGGGATAACTAATGACTACAAATATGACAAGGAAGCAAAATGCAAGGATATTGCCTATATAATACTGAACGGAGTAGCCCGAATATCCGATTCGGCTTACAACTATAAGTTTGATACTTCCATCAGAAAGTATCTTACCGATGCCCCACTTACAAAGGACGCATTTTCCAGAATTCTTCTGGAGCTGACCGGTAATACAGAGATAGAGGCTGACTTTTACAATAGGGCATGTGAACTGGGGCTTATAGATGATACACTTGAACAAAAGCTGAAAGACAGCAAGGTTCTTAAGATGTCGGAGGTGTACTACGGGTCTGTTGCTCTGCTGCAAAAGCTAACCGGAAAAGTGATAAAATAGATCTAAGGCTGAATACTGATTATAAAGCAAAAAAGGGCTAATTAATTAGCCCGGGGCTGTTTAATCAGCCCTATTCTTATTCCAATAACATAAAATATAAACTTCGGGAGCTTTAGCATCCTTTTAAAACGCCAAGGCTCTTTATATAACCTGTAAAGCCATTCGAGGCCATTATCTCTGAAAAAGTCCGGGGCCAGCTTTACATTACCGGCGAGTATATCCATGGTTCCACCCACTCCCAGTGAGGCTTTTACTTTAAGTCGGTCCTTGTTTTTAGCTATCCATAGCTCCTGTTTAGGTGCTCCCAGGCAAACAAGCAAAACATCCGCACCGGAATTATTTATGTCATTAATTATTTCGTCTTCATCCTCCGCGGAAAAATAACCATTCCTGGTTCCCACAACCTG
>JAEZIV010000097.1 GCA_023436515.1 Bacillota bacterium | reverse complement strand
ATTAATAAGTATCCTATAGAATATGCAAGAATTAATAAAGAGTTAGGAGATATATATTATTATTTGTCATCATCTGAAGACACTTTTGAATTGCAGGCAGAAGCTGTTATTTCATATCATAATGCCTTAAAGGTTTTTGATTCTATTAATTATCCAGTATATTATAGACATGTGGGAACTAAATTAAGTATTATTTATCAAAATTTTGCTCTGAAAATGATTCAATTTTAGTTCCATATTGGGGTAGTGGGAGCATGTGAGACTACTTAACTTAACGTAAGCGTAAAATACTTCACACATGGTAAAGAGATACCTATCATGAGATAATTACCTCAAAAAAGGAGGGATTCATCTCATGACAAAGGAAGAACAAAGACAACAGTGGATTGATAGAGTTGAGGAATTCAAGGCAAGTAGCCAAACTCAAGTTGAATGGTGTAAAGAAAGGAATATAAACATAAGAACATTTAATTACTGGTACTGCAAGTTTAAAAATACTGATGATAAGCAAAATAATACTGCTAATTGGCTAACAGTAAAACTGAATAAAACATTAAAAGAACCAAATACATCAATTCTAGCCATAAAGATTGGTAAAGCGGTTGTTGAAGTAAATCCTGGGGTTGATACAGATCATTTGTCGAAAGTATTAAGGGTTCTTAATTCAATATGTTAAACAGAGATTCTTCAGTTCACGTTTACCTTGCCGCTGGAAGCACAGATATGAGGAAAGCTATAGACGGTTTAGCTGCTATAGTTCAGCAAAGCTTTGAATTGGATCCCTTCTCATCTTGTCTTTTTGTGTTCTGCAATAAAAGCCGTGACAAGATTAAAATACTCAAATGGGAACACAACGGTTTTTGGCTTTATTACCGAAGGCTTGAAAAGGGCAAATTTCAATGGCCTAAAGAGAATTGTGACAACCCTATAACAATTGGAATCCGTGAACTTGGGTGGTTGCTGGACGGCTTATCAATAGAACAAAATCAGGCACATGGAAAAGTGTCGGCAAGCAGGGTAATATAAATGATTAAAGGGTAAAATATTTTCGTTTTCTATGGCAAAAAAAGCAAGAAAATGATATAATAAATTCATGGAAAACACAATAAAATCAACAGTTACAATAGAAGAACTTATAAAAGAGAATTCAATTCTGAAGGAGAGAAATGCTTCCTTAGAAAACGAAAAAGCTGAACTTTCAGCCAAGCTTAACTGGTTCGAGGAGCACTACCGGTTAGATCAGCATCGGCTTTATGGGCGTTCTAGCGAGAAGACTATCTATACTGAGCAACAATCTCTGTTTAATGAAGCAGAAGCGCTCAGTGACGTGAATGCGAAGCTTTCTGAACCAACTATTGAAGAAATCACATATAAACGAAAAAAGAAGCAAGGGCACCGGGAAGAAATGCTCAAAGATCTTCCTGTTGAAACTATTGTATATACACTGTCGGAAGAAGAACAAATATGTGGGACGTGCGGTAGCAAAATGCACGAGATGAGTAAAGATATTCGCCGTGAAATAGAAGTTATTCCTCCTCAAGTAAAGGTAAAAGAGCATGTACGTATAGTATATGGATGCCGTAACTGCGAAGAGAATGAAATCTCAGTTCCTGTGATAACAGCTCCTATGCCTGCACCGGCTCTTCCTGGAAGTATAGCCTCAGCTTCTGCTATTGCCCATGTTATGGTACAAAAATATGTATTTGGGGTAACACTTTACCGTCAAGAACAACAATGGAAGATGCTAGATATTAATATATCCCGGCAAACCATGGCAAATTGGGTCATTCTAGCAGCCGAAAGGTGGCTGGTATTAATCTTTAACAGAATGCACGAAATGCTATTACAGAGGGATATTGTCCATGCCGATGAATCTACTTTACAGGTGTTGCATGAACCAGGAAGAGAGGCCAATACAAAATCCTATATGTGGCTTTACCGTACAGGAAGGGACGGACCTGCGATTATACTATATGAATATCAAACAACCCGTGCAGGCAAGCATGTGGTAAAATTCCTTGAAGGCTTTAAAGGCCGATTTCTATGTACCGATGGGTATGCAGGTTATAACCTCATGCCTGGAATTATTCGTGTTTGTTGTCTAAGTCATGCCCGCCGTAAATTTGACGAGGCATTAAAAGTCTTGCCTAAAACTGATAGGGACAAGCCATGCGCTGCACAAGAAGGACTGGAATTTTGCAATCGACTTTTTAACATTGAAAAGAACCTTCAAGATGTAGACACACAAAGAAGATATGAAGAAAGGCTTCAGAAGAGCAAGCCCGTACTAGACGAATTTCATATATGGCTTAAACAGCAGCGTTCCCGCCTGACCCCAAAAAGTGCAACGGGCAAAGCAGTGAGATACTGCTTGGATTTGTGGAAGGAACTAACAAACTATTTATTGGATGGACGACTTTATGTCGATAACAACATTAGTGAGCGGTCTTTCAAAGCATATGTTGTAAGTCGTAAAAACTTTCTATTTTGTAACACTCCTAAGGGAGCCACAGCCAGTGCAATAGTCTTTAGTATTCTTGAGACCGCAAAAGAAAATGGACTCAATTCCTTCAAATATATTAAATATCTGCTTGAAAAGTTACCTAATTTAGATGTCAAAGATCAGGAGGTATTGGATTCATTATTACCCTGGTCTTCAGAGATTCAAGAATCGTGTAAGATCTCATAGAATTAGAATACATTAAAGCGCCAAATTATTACAGGTGGTAACAATTTGACGCTTACGTACAAACTCATACGCACCCTTAATATAACCATACCTGACTTCTTTGTATTCTATTATACCAATATTTAATCCTTTGATAATAAATACTCACCTTGCTTAATCTTATCAATCCTCTTAAAGCTAAATGCACTAATACAATTGTATCTCCTGAGAAACATCTATTTTCGCATCTTTACCGTGTTTTGTAAAACCAAAAACGGATGTACCGGACGAATTATTGATGTGGAAATCACCAAAGGCAACTACATAGGTTCCAAAATTTCATCCGAATACTCTATACCCAATTCATCGAAAACTTGTTTTTGAAAACCATTTAGCTTAGTATTATCTAGAACAACCTTATTATCTTTTCTAATAATTAACGGTTGTTCACCATTAGCTTCTAACACACAGTTAGCATTAAATTTCAGCATGCTTTTTCCAATGAAACGTAGTGTTTCAGATATCCAGTTTTCATTACTTACATAAAGATTTAAGCAAAATTCATATTGAAACTTCATTCCATAACATTCACTCTTATATTCTAATGATGAACCGCTTTTACTCAAATTTAGTGAGAAATATTCGCAAAATATTCTTAGTCTTTCTTCACTATTTTCCCTTATCTGTTCTTGACCATTAGCAATATTCTCTGGTACTTTAGGTGTAAGTTCAATAGCATTATTTTTAATGTCCTCAAAATCATTATCATTACTTGCTGATAAGTAGAAAGTATAAAAAGTACTCATTGTTTCACTTCCATTTCATTATTTAATAAATAATCTAATAATTCTCCCATCCTTTATAACTATTAATTCCTCTAAATTCTTTC
>JAEZIV010000078.1 GCA_023436515.1 Bacillota bacterium | reverse complement strand
AAAAGACACCCCTAAATTTTGGAGTGCCTTTCACTGTTTAATTGTTATTAGGACAATTTGTTACCGTGTGCATGCAATGTAGCTTCAAGGGTTACAGTTCCTTTTGCTGGGTCAGTAGCAGCTGTCCTAACGGACAATGAAGCTGTTGCAGTAAGATCGTATTTGCCTATACCGCTATCGAGATTTCCTTTAGCGAATCCGATAGGTGGATATATTTCAAACACGTCACCAGCGGTATGTGCTCCCCCTGCTGTTTTTGTAGTTGTGAATAACTTAGTTGAAGCTGTAAAGCCTGTTATTGGGTAAACAGTTCCCACTGGGTCAGTGTTTGCACTAGAAGCACCTTTTGACACCAATTTGAAGTATCCTCCAACAAAGTCACTGTCAGCAAATGTTGCAAGGCCTGTAGCTGCCATTGTTGTAGTTGAACCTGATGTTGCGGTTGCTCTTGGTGCCACTGTTTCATAAGCCGCTGCCGGGGAATCCCATACTTTTATCTTTGTTCCGTTTGCTCTTAGGTTAAAAGCATCTGCTGTTCCGGGATGATTTTCTGCTGCAATACCTAAAATTGCGCCAGTTTCACCTACGGCCGCAAGAACAACCTTTCCTGAAGATAGTTTTACAAACTGTCCTTCTGCTACTGCTGTAGCTGATGCTATGTCGTATTCACGACAAGCCATTACCTGTGATCCTGTAGTATCATAACTAATTTTTGCCATGTGTCTTAACCTCCTATTTTATAGTTTGAAACGTAGTTAACTCCATGCCCATCAAGAAACTGTTGTGCATTAACGGTACCATCTTCATTGATGTTTACAATGATAGCTGGCAGCTCGTCTATGATTATTATTTTGCCTACCTTAATTGCTGGTTCTGCCATATCTTACCCCAACCTTTCTTTAAATTCTTTGGCTGTCATTTTCATTCTTGGATTATTACGATTCCATTCGTCAAGCATATCCTTCTGTGCCTGAGACAAGCCGTAATTACCGCTTTCTCCTTCGCCGCCCTTGCCACTATTTGTTGACCGGTCTTTTTTAGAAGTGATTTTTGCTATTGTTTCGGCTTCTGCTTCACCAATAAACTCAATGAATTCCTCGTATTTTTCCAATAATGAACCGGAACGCTTCTGGGCAAACTTGATAAATTTTGTGTTTTTAGCAAGCTCGTCCAAATCAAGATCATTATACTTTTCTGTCAGTTCCTTCTCTTGTTTATCCCATTCCTCGTCCTGCTTTTTCTTGCTTTCCTCGGCTTCGTCAACGTCAATCTGTTTTTTGATAGCCTTTTCGATTTTTTCCGGCGCAACCCCAAACTTTTTAGCCATAGCTTCTATGACTTTTTCGTCCGGTATTTCGCCTTTGTCAGCTTGGTTTTGAACCTCCTGCTGATAATTGTTGCTCATTGAATCAGCATAAGCTTTAATTGCTGCTTTTTTCTCTGCTGGAGTACCAGAGTAACCAAATCCCTCCAGTATGTCTGAGATTTCCTTTAAATCGTCATAATCAGCTGGCTTTTCACCTTTTGCGCGCGCTAATCTTTCGCCGATAATACGATCAATCTCTTTTTGCTCTGCTTCCTCAAATACAACTTTTCCGTCCTCTGTTATCATGTATCTCCTTACCTTCGTTTAAAGTCCAGTTTGACTATTTATTCCCCGTCTTTCCGGGTTGCCAGCCATGAAGGCATAATAAAAGCACTTAAAGAATAGTTCTAAGTGCTGATTAACAAGGTTTTTTCTTACTTTTATTTTGGCTGCTCCAAGGCTTTGTTTTCTTTTTATTGCTCGTTTTTTCAAGTGCTATTTGTAACTTACTCTGTTTCTTAGCCATATTAGACCTCCAATTCTAGCTTGTGCCGCATTTCATCAACGACAACTCCAAATTCGCTACAGTTTTTATTTAAGCACGCAATTTCTTGAATCGTATATACCTCTGTAATCGAATTGGGGGTATCATCATTAAAGGCTTTATTATAAGACCTTTTGATTTGCAATTTACCTCTGCATTCCTTACATTCCACCACCAGCACCCCCTTGTATTCCGTTTTCTTGCATGAACTGTGCTAACAACTCAGGATTTTCAAGTAAATGTTGCTTTTCGGTATCGTCCAGACCGTTCAGCAGATCATCAAGGGTTAATTGCTGTTGTGTCTGCCCCGTCTGTGATTGTGCCATGACTTGCTCAATGAAGTCTTTAATCTCCTGCCGGGTTGGTATGTCGATTAAGTCCAGATAAGCTTCAACAATTTTGTAATTCTGAGGGGTTATTGGCGTTTTAATCAAGTCATTTATAGCCTGTACTGTAAATGCCTTGCTATGCTTTAACCCGTCACCAACATTAATTTTAACGTCCACAGGTGGATAATAATATTCACCCGAAAGATCATCAAGCACCCTATGTTTTTCCGAATTAAATCCGAATTGCACAGATTGCTGGCCTTTCTGTTTTGCTCCTATGTATATCAGCCTGTTATCGTCAAAAAACTCTAAAGCCGTGTAATCAATAAGCTGTATAAGTCGCTTAAATCCTGCGTTTCTATCCGGCTTTTTAATATCCTGTCTACTTTTTGCCCGGTCATTTAATATTGCAAGTCCGGTAGCTGTCGTTACTTTTGAAGGTTCAACACCCTGGAAAGCATCATAATTACCGTTCGTTTGCTGCATCATTTCCCTGAACTTGTCTGCAGCTTCATACAAAGGCAATTTGAACTGAGATAATCCCCCTAATCTGCGGACCTTGTCAATTTTATTAGGTTTTGTTACCCACACAGCAGCCGGCTTGGCTTCCGGGGTGTGTCCATCAGCAAAAGCTTCTTCTTCAGTCAGAATAATGTCATTAGCGGTAAAAGCATCATTAAGCTGTGCATATGCCAACTCCCTGTCAACCGCATCAATATGAGTTTTAATCAGTTCTATTTCTGATTTGCCATAAATCGAATTATCATTAGGCACCTTACAATAAACCGACAAAGGGTACATATTGCAATTTGTCTTAACCCAATACTTAGGCACATAGCGAACTTCATCATCATTTATAAGGATTATTAACCCAATATCTCCAGCGGACCACTCATATTGAACCCCGTTTATCTTCACCTTGCCATCTTCCGGCTGTCTAAAATAAAACTCCATTATTCTGAGAGTTTCATCATTGCAGTCATAAAAGCTGCTGTCCAATACTTCGCCATTCTTGGCCCTCATAAATTCTGTTGATTCCATATCGTAACCAGTGGCATAGTCACTTATTGACTTGCCGATACGCTTTAAATCATCCTTAAACTCACGGGCTACCTTCATTTTGTGCATTCTATAAACAAGTGCGCAATATTCGCCCTCGTCTATGTCCTGAGTTACTGAAGGATCAAAGAACAACTGTGTCATTTTGGGATTTCCGATTTTTATATCTCCAACATACCCAGGAACTTTTATTGAAGCATCAAAAGCGACTTTCCATGCAGCAAAGCCAAATTTATTCATCCAGCGTTCATTGCGTGTGTTCATGGTGGACATATCGTTATTTTCAATAACATACCTACAAACAAGTTCTCTTTCTTTGGCTTTTTGACCGTCTGTGAAACTATCTCTGCCACTGAATTCAAATTCCGGTATAGTCGGATCAATTTGAGTTTCCACGTGTATAAAGCCGTCTGTGCTCTGTGGTGGTGTCCAAGGTATACCCTCGTTAGCTATGTATGCAGCCATTTGCTTTGATGTATCATGCTCGCCGTCATAGTAATCATCCATAGTCTGCCAGTATTCTTCATGTACGGCCCTTTTGTCTCGGGAAAAACTGTATAGGAATGATACCGTTTTTTCTCTGGTTTCCTTTGTGCTGTAGTTGTACAGTTCGTCCTTGCCTATTTTTTTGCCCGTTGATTTTCTGTCTTTTGACTTAGTGTTAAAAAGTTTCACCGCCTACCTCCTTTTCTTTCTTAAAGCTGACATTGTTTGAATTTTTAATGTATCTATCAGCTTTTTAGGCTTTGGTTTTTCATCATCAAGCAATACATAATTTCGCTGTTGGCCTGTTTGTGCTACATAATACGCTATAGCCAAACCCATAACATGGTCATCATGTGCACCCTGTTCAGCTTCCATCCTGCCTTTTTTCTTCTCATTTCTGACAAAGGAAAGCATTTCTTTCAAAGTGTCCAGATCGTTTATGTTCTCAACCGATTCCTTAACCAAATTCACAAGTCCGGATATAATTAAAGGTCTGGTTTTCTTATTTGTGTGAAAACCAAACCTCGATTCAATAAATTCTTCAAATGTATCTTCCTGAACTCTTGAAAACTGCTTTAAGTAACCTAGCCTTGTTAACTCCTTTACCGGGTACGTACTGTAATTTGTTTCTATCCCCAGTAGTGCGTAATTATAATACTTACCTAAACAGTACATTTGCCTTACATACTCGGTTTCGTCAGTGTCAACGGTTAATACCGCAACCTGTTCTTCGTCTGAGTTATCAATAAAATGTCCGGTAAATTGGTCTGAGCCATCCCCGGCAGTATCGCCGCCAGCTACGTACGGATGACCTTTTTCAACATCACGGTATATTTTTATTACACCGGATGAATTCTCGCACCAGGTTATTGAACTATCCACAACTTTTTCATTCTCGTATTCGTAAGTAAAATAGCCACGTTTTAAAGGCTTTTTATTAGCTATTTCAGCCATTCGCTTAGTTACTTTTTCTTTGTCGAATACCGTTTTCCCCAGCACACCCCATAGGCCTTTACAATAAACCATGTAGTAATACGGATCAGTCTCAGCAAAGCTTTCCAGTGTTACAATCTGTTCTTCCGGTAAAAATCTGTTATCCTCATATGTACTATGGCACACTGTGGCTTTTTGTGCGACACCTTTAAATTCAGCGTAATCAAAGTTTTTTATTTGCCCCATTCTATCACCTAAATTCTCATTCCACATTTGTCAAAAAACTCTGGTTTTAGCCAATTTGTTTGATTGACAGGGTTAAACGAAATTATCATTTGATTATAAGTATCTACCTTCTGTCTCATACGAATGTTTAACTGCCTAAAGTCTTCTGGTGTCATTTCAGAACCTTCTTCTAGCCACATATCAGTAATACCGCTTATAGATTTACGTTTTTCAACATCATCAAGCCCATAAAAAAGGCACTCGTTTCCGGTGCTGTTATGCTTAAGATAGAGGTCGCTTGAACGCCCTTTTGGTATTGTAAATTCTTGTTCATACCCCAGTGTTTCAATAGCTGTTTTTAGCTCAGTAAATACGCTGTCTCGAAGGTCATTTCCTACTTTTCTACATATAAGCCATTTGTGCCCTTTCTCAGTTCTCATTCTATGGGTAATTTTATGAGAAGCAAACACCGACTTACCAGAGCCACCGCCGCCCATAAGAACCATAAACCTTGATTGGTCATTGAATAACGGATAATACAAGTCATTACTGTTCTTTAACAGGTTCAGGCTTGTATTGAACTGATCTTGCAAGTAATCCCGGTGTGACTTCGGAAGTGTTTTCCACTTAGGCCGCTGCATTGCTTCTTTTAATTCCTGCAATTCTTCTATTGTTAATACTCGCATGGTGTCACCTACTTAAATATCCCAGGGTTATCTTTAATAACCATTTGCAAAGCCCTAGAAAGCCTGTCTATTGTGTTTTCGTCCTGTTCAAATCCGCAATGTTCATATATCCCGTGGAGTATTTCGTGGACAAAAACACAATCAAGATAATCGCTTTTTAAATCGTCCCTTATTTCAATTAGTTGCTCGCTGTAAGTTATTTGACCGTCACAATTTCGATTATCAGTGTTTACTTTTGGAACTAATCTAACATCATATTCTTGACCGCCAATTTTAACTTTATTAGGTATGTTCACTTCTACCCCTCCGCTTCTTCAAATGTTAACTGGGCATTTCATTGAGATTAATTTGCCTTTATCTACTGAATAGTCATATTCAAGCCTTGCCCCTGCGCTTTCTTTCCAGTTGTCAAGCATATAGACAGCATCACAAGCGTCTATCATGGCATAACATATAGGCATATAACTTTCCCAAGGAAATCCTTCAGGCAATACAGCCGGATTCATAACTAAATGCCCTTGATCTTTAAGTTCCTTCTCGACAGCATTAAAAAAAGACTTGTAATCTTCAAGTCCTGTTATTTTCCCTGCTATGTAATACTTCATGACTTAATCCTCATTTTTCAGAAATTCTTCAACTTCTTTGTAACTCATTCCTTCAAGTCCGGGGCTTTGGTTGCTGTCGGTTGGCTCATAATGTCCATTTGGGTGTGCCGGGTACATAAACTCAATCATTGCGAAATTGGCAATGTCAACAAGGAACTCAGTATTCCCGGTTTCCATATACTTTTTGATTCGCTTTTCTATTGAACCTATCATATCGGTACACTTTAAGTCACGGTTTTTCTTCACGCTGCCATATTTGTAATGCCCCATTACCATTGCTTTCTTGCGTAAATCGTCAAACTTTTCGCTGTATTCAGTGGATAATATTCGTTCAAACTCTGTCAAATTAACCCCTCCAATTCAAATAATCGTCTTTTATAGCCTTATAAAAAGGGATAAACTCACTCTTTATTCGGCTTATTGTCCCATCATCAGTAACGTGGATTTCTACTATGTAACCGCCCATCATAGCCGCTAAACCTTTGCCCTTCATGAAAGGAGTTTGAGCCTGAAAGCAACCTGTTTGAAAAGCGTGGACATTACGGTAGAATATGTATTCTGATTTATGGTAATGGCCTATAGCAAGTATGTTCGGCTTCTCACCGCCGGACATTGCATCAATCATTTTTTGTGTCTTATATGATATTGCATAAGCGGTTCCATCAAGTGGGTGGCTAAGCTGCATTGTGCAGTTAGGTGTCAGGTTTACTATTGCTTCGCTGTTACCCAAGTAATGCATATCAGGTCGCTTAGATTGTATTGCATGTCCAATATCGTAACCACAACGTTTAATTATGCTTGCATCATGGTTTCCAGTGATGAAATGAGTAGTTATTCCCTCTCTTTTTGGGTATATCTTGACTATTTCCTTAACATGATCATCAGCGCCCTGCGTATAGCATTCATACTTATGCCCAACACGCATTTCCTCGCCCTCGTCCATGTCTCCGGTGTGGTATACGTCTGTAATACCTTCTGAAGCATAAATATTATATAAGCTATGTAAGTGAGTTAATTGGGTATACTTTGAATTAATCTGTGTATCCCCCATTAATCCAAATCTTATTACCTTTTCACCATTCCAGGCTGCTTTATGCTGGTTAATGTTAGGAATAATATCCTTGCATATCTTAACTGTTTCATTATCCTCTGTAACTTGATATCCTTTGTCTTGTATATCCTCTATGTAAGCGGTTAATATGCGGTCGGTTATCTTATATTTTTGCATTAAAAAAGACCTGCTACTTTGTTTCTGCAAGTCTTTGATTAGTTCGGTTTGAATGTCGGATTTCTGTTGTTGTGGAGTATTTGTTGTAGTGTCTAGCGTGCGCTTATATTTCTGTATATGGCTTTCAACCGTCTTGTGAGATATGCCCAGTTCTTTACCTATTCGTTTATATCCAAACCCTTGTTTATGGAGTTCTATCGCTTTATCGTGCCAGTCCATGTTGACCTCCTTATTTGTTGCATAAATACACCATCTAATTAATATCTGAGCACTCCACAACCTAACTGTAGAAGTTCTTTTTCGTGCCTAAGCATCTCAATTTGTTTATCTATTTGTCGTATTCTAGCATTGTCTATATCTTGTTGGGTTATTGTCTTATTAAGATGTGACAATAAATTGTTACCCCCACATGATTCACATGTATTCGTTCCAGCCAATTGGCAACAACATACTTTCATTTTTTTGTTCCTCCATTTATTTTGTGCATAAAAAAAGAACCTCTAGAGTTCTATTTATTTTGGCTCATAATGTACTTGTATGTCTGTGTTTACTATACATTCATTACACGGGCTTTCCGACCTATGTTTATTGTTATATTTGCAATTTCTACAATGGATATTATTTTCTTCTAACCATTCGTTTATTATATAGCTTAATGAATCTTCCATAGTCCCTCCTGTTTTAATCAGCCTACACAGACTCGCTCAGTCATCCTTTCCCTCTCCACTCCTCGGCTAATTCTATTGGAGCCCCATGTAGGAATCGAACCCACGACCTGTTATTTACAAGACAACCGCTCTAACCATCTGAGCTAATGGGGCGTATTTGTTTTATCAGCCTACACACGGTCACTCTATTTGCGGTACCGCCCTTATCTTTCCACGCCACCCTCGGCTAATTTAAAGTTGTTTGGCGTTCGTGAAAGGAATCGAACCTATCAACTGTTATGACCACATGTAGACCAATTTCAAATCAGTCACCCACACATAGACTACAGCCCTTTGAACCTCGGCGAACATATGTTGCTTTGGACTAAACCACTCAACCAAACTGGACACTCCATGTACTAATTACAAATGTCTTTCCAGCTTTTTTTGGCAACCGATTAAGGATTCGAACCTTAACTGTATGATCCAAAATCACATGTGCTACCATTACACTAATCGGCTATATTTTTGGGGCAGGCAAAGAATTCCACTTTGCACGATAGCTTTTATCAACCCGGTGAGATTAAATCTTCCTTCTGGTATCTATCTAATGCCCTTCATACCGTCTTATTCCGGCACTGCCCATTATTTGTTATCTTATACCCCTTGTGACTTTGGCATTAATAGTATTTGCTCCCAGTACTGTGAATGTGAACTGTTTAAAGAATCGCATAAAGGATTTTTTATTACCGGCATATATGCTTCAAAGTAACTGCAACTAAGAGACACCTTGAATACTTGATCTTTTCCACTATTAAGATCATTAACAGCCTGATCGATTTCTTTACATTCTTCTGTATACTTACAGAATGATTTATTTTTGCATGAATCACATTTCATTATTTACCTCGCTTTCAACTCGCCTTTTTATTTTGGTCGAGGTTATTTAAATATTGATGGCTGTACCCCACCCCCGGGGGTCATGGTTTTATACAGTCAGGAGCTGGCCGACCTCTACGTTTTGCCAACCCTCCTAGCCGCATCCATGTCACTATAATAATCAATGATGTGTTGTATCTCTTGTTTGGCTTTTATAGCAAAATCAAGGTTATTGAATTGCCTTGCAATGGTTAGCCTGTAATTACCTCTGTGCTCGATAATTCCAGTTACCCCAGTCTTATTACTATTGTATTTCTTTTTATTTAGCATGTTTACTCCAGGAGTGCATACTCTTATATTGGAACGCCTATTATCAAATGTATTACCATTGATATGATCTACAACCATTCCATCCGGACAACCAGTGAGTAACCTATGTAAGAGTACGTGCCCATGCCTTGTACCACAAATTATATATATTTTGTCTCCACTACCATTTATCTTGCAGATCCACGTTTTATTGTTCTTGATAAGCTTTATATCTTGTTTATCTATCAAGCACTCAAACGGTTGGCCCTTATATAAAACGTACATCGCGATATGGCTCTCTAGTTCCTTAATAGGGTTCTTAAACCCATCTGGAATACTTGCTCCTGTATCTTTGCATATACTTCTAAATATGCTTTGAGTACCCTTATTCATTAACACCCTCCTTCGTGCTACTCCATAAAATAGCATAATAAAAAGAGAGGTGGAGTTCCTCTCTTATCAGGTTGCAATCCCTATTTTATTATGTATGTTTATACAAAAATCGCTGGTTTTTAACGATTTTATGCATTTTTAGTAATTATGCATTAAAAGTTATCAAGTCGTAATGATACTTAACTCTTACAGTATCAACGCTTTTGAGTGATTAATAAAAATGTAATTCAACGAAACTAAAATTTCGCTTATTTACGTTTTCGCCCTATTAAGCGCATCCTTTAATATCTGGTCAGCTGCTTCAGGCGTGATTGATTCGGAGGTTGTTTTGATGTTTGTTTGTATATCAATCTTTTGAGCATAACCACATTTGCTGTTAAGATAAGCCATCCTGATTAATTCTTTTTGATTCTTATTATTTAACACAGCATCTTCCAACGCATCATCAATACTTTTTATTATGTCGGAGAATTCTTCATATTCATTTTTATAAGCATAATAAGTATCTCTGTGAATCGGAATCTTTTTAATCCTTTTTAAGAACGTACAAAACCCGGCGATATTAGGCAACAAAGCTTTCTTGTCGCAATGGTCAATATATTCAAAAAATAGCTGTTCCAATTCTTCTGGTGATTGAAACTTCTTAGGTTGTCCAGCTCCCATAATATCACTCTCCTTCGTTCCAACACTTTTCGCAAATAGGTTTATCATCATCAGTAAAATACCTTGATGATTGCTTGCTATAGTCAATTTTGTTATCGCAATTTATACAAATAATATCTTTAGTCATATTATCACTCCTTTGCTTTTCTTTTTTGATATTCCCCAACTCGTGAAACTTAGCTTTTGCCCAACCAGGAATATATACGTCTAAACTCTCCTGAAACAAAAAATATAAATCCGGGCTTAAATATTTACTACTGCAAAAAAATAACGGATTAAAATAGTATTTAACACTAATCATATCCCCGACTTTGTCCTCACGCTCTGCAATAA
>JAEZIV010000046.1 GCA_023436515.1 Bacillota bacterium | reverse complement strand
TTTATATAACATAAGACACCTCCTGTTTTGGGAGTATTATCTCATGCTTGTAAATTGATTAACAGACGGGTCTTATTTTACGCTTACAAAAGTTTAAACGGAAAACTGAGCAAATCAAACATTGTTATTTCTAATGATGAGGAAAAAGAAAACCTTAAAACCCAGATTGCACAGCTAAGTAACGCAATAAATGACTTTGTAAATAGGTACAATTTGAGTTAAAAAGTTCGACGCGTCGAACTTTTCCTTATGAGCCATACCCAAACTGGATTGTGGGGATTTTTTGCAGATATTTCCACTTTCTGATTTGTGTTTCTTGCTAAATGCTCATAGCTGTAATTTTGTGCATAGAGCATAAATCATAAATAAAACCGGGATTGCTCCCGGTTTAGCTATTAGTACTTGATGCTCCCACGATGGAGTTTTTGCAAACAACATGTGTAGAGCTGTTCTAATGAGTTAGATTTCTAGACCTAATGTTTCAGATTTTACATCAAAAGAATTTCTATCATAACAGAACAGTAAGCGTAAAATAAGACCCGTCTGTTAATCAATTTACAAGCATGAGATAATACTCCCAAAACAGGAGGTGTCTTATGTTATATAAAGAATGGGAAAAGTTAATTAAAGAATTCGAAAAAAGCGGAAAAACTCAAGCTCAGTGGTGCAAGGAAAAGGATTTAAAAGTTAAAGCATTTAATTTCCAGTATAGAAAATATAGAAGAGATAATAAAAACAAGGAAGAAATTAATAAATCAAACTGGATGCCGGTTCAGTTTGAACCAATGATTACATCAAAACTCAATGTAAGAGTAGGTAAAGCCATAATTGAAATTGAGAACGGATATGATGAACAACTTTTTCAGAATATAGTCAAATCCTTGGAGGCAATATGTTGAGCATAAGTGGAACAGAAAAAGTTTATCTTGCTGTTGGCAGTACTGATATGAGACGCTCTATCGACGGTTTGGCGGCAATAGTGCAGCAATGTTTTTCTCTCGACCCATTTTCATCGAATCTTTTTGTGTTTTGTAATAAAAACAGGACAATATAAAAATATTACATTGGGATCATAACGGATTTTGGCTATACTTTCGCCGGCTTGAAAAGGGTACGTTTAAATGGCCTTCGGATAACTCTAAGGAGACAATTCAGGTAGGAAATAGGGAACTCTATTGGTTATTAACTGGACTGTCAATTGATCAAAAACAAGCACACCGGAAAGTAGCTTCAAACGTAGTAATATAAAGGAATTTAATCAAAAAATATTTTGTTTTCTATGGATTTTTTGATTAAAATTTGATATAATAAACGAATGAAAAATGCCATAAATCAAGCGGTTTCAACTGAACAAAATAAAATTTCTGAATTACAAGATAAAATAGCGTTTTTGGAAAATGAGAAAGCGGAGCTTTTGGCTAAGCTTTATTGGTTTGAGGAAAGATTTCGTCTTGAACAGCACAGACGCTATGGAAGTTCAAGTGAAAAGACTCTACCTGAACAGCAAAGCATTTTCAATGAAGCTGAGATTCTTGATGCTGTCAAGCCCTCTGTTCCTGAGCCTACAGTTGAAGAAATTACATATAAGCGAAAGAAAAAACAAAAAGGACACAGGGAGGAAATGCTAAAAGGCCTTCCTGTAGAAGTTGTTTATCACAAACTGTCCGAAGAAGATCAGGTCTGCGATGTTTGCGGCGGAAATATGCACGAGATGAGTGTAGAGATCACAAAAGAAATTGAAATAATTCCCCCACAAGTGAAAGTAATCGAACATAGGCGTTCAGTGTATGCCTGCGGTGATTGTGAAAAAAATGAAATAACCACTCCAGTAATAACAGCTCCGATGCCAAAACGTACACTTCCGGGTAGCATAGCTTCAGCAGCTACTATAGCTCATGTAATGACGCAAAAGTACATGTTTGGAGTAACATTATACAGGCAAGAAACGTACTGGAAGCAGATTGATATTGATATATCCCGCCAAACCATGGCAAACTGGCTGATTTTAGCTTCAACCAGATGGCTGTCGATAATATTTGAAAGAATGCACCAGCTTCTATTGCAGCGAGACATAATACATGCTGATGAGACTGGATTGCAAGTTTTGCATGAACCCGGAAGAGCTGCAAATTCAGAGTCATATATGTGGCTTTACCGAACAGGTAGGGATGGTCCTGCAATAGTACTATTTGAATATCAAACAACACGTGCCCGAAAGCACCCTCAAAAATTTTTGCAGGGTTTCAAAGGTTACCTTTGTACTGATGGTTATCAGTCTTATGAGGGTCTACAGGATATAATTAATGTAGCATGTCTTGCTCATTTTAGGAGAAAGTGGGACGAGGCTTTAAAGTCGTTGCCAAAAGAGGTTAGAGATACACCATGTGCTGCAAAAGAAGGACTTCAATTTTGCAACAGACTTTATAGTGTTGAACGTGAGTTTGAAGATGCAAGTCCAGACGAACGATATGAAGGCCGACTCAAAAAAAGCAAGCCTATATTGGATGAGTTCTATAAGTGGCTCAAGCAGCAAAGACCTCGGATTACACCTAAGAGTGCTACAGGTAAAGCTGTTAATTATTGCTTGAACCAATGGGATAAGCTTAGTAATTACTTACTTGATGGGAGGCTTTATTGCGATAATAACATCAGCGAACGGAGTATAAAAGGCTTTGTTATATCACGTAAAAACTTCCTGTTTTGCAACACCCCAAATGGAGCTACCTCAAGTGCAATGATTTATAGTATTATTGAGACTTCCAGAGCAAATAATCTTAAGCCTTTTGAATACCTGACTTATTTGCTGGAAAGGCTTCCTAATGTAGATGTCAAAGATCATAATGTGCTGGATTCGTTAATGCCTTGGTCGACCGATTTGCCTGAATCCTGCAAACTTAATAGCAAGAGTTTACAACAGCAGGAGTAGTAATTATAGACGGGTTGTATTTTACGCTTACACAGAACATCTCTCCAGTTGTATCATCTTGATTTTTTGAAAATGTTACAACTTTGCATTGAAGAGCAATAAATCTCGCCATCCATAATGATAAATCATGCATTCTTTTTGCTGAAATCTCTTTGAAACAATCCATTGTACTAGCTTGCAATACAAACTGAAAGTTTGGTAAATTATTTGTACTTTCTAGTTCAAGTATCTCTGCTTCAAATCCCAAAGTTTCAAAGTATATAACATCGTTATAAGGTTCTTCTTCTAAATTTTCAAATCTCAATTCGCCAATTTGAAGACCTTCACTTATAAGTTCAGCTAACTCTTTAAGAGATTTGGTAAACCTAATATAAACTCTAAATGTTGCTCCATAAATTAAATTGCTTCCCATAGGGCTTCTCTCCTTTATTTACTACTCGGTTTAAATTTAATAGTAAAACCAGCTTTATTTGGTTTTAGTCCTTCAAAACCAGGTGTGTTTGCGAGAATTTCTCTGAAATTCGGATTAGCCTTTAAACTGTTTCCGTACATTTCATATAGCGCATCACTTTCAATCCAATAGTCAATATCATATTTATTTAAGTCAATGGGTTGACCATATGTTGGCTTACGTTTATTTCCTACAGTCCCAGTTTTAAACGAACCTGTATATCCTGCCTTAAGATTTGGATCAATTTCTCTGAACTGTGGCAGTAGGTGCTCTTCAGCAAGTGCATCTAATTTTGTATGGAGTTCAGCAAGTTTTGGGTTAATTTTGTTTCCACCAACTCCCGCAT
>JAEZIV010000037.1 GCA_023436515.1 Bacillota bacterium | reverse complement strand
CATCTGACAATATTACACTAATGATTAAAAAGACTTCGGAGAACACCACCGCATCGATTTGGATCTCCCTATTTTATTTTGGATTATATAAACATATCAAGAATAATTATATTTGTTTTCTATATTGTCAAATCAATAGACTATGTGGTATTATTTTGAAGTAATAATTATTAAGAAAAGGAGGTAATTCTTGTGAAAAGGATGCAGAAGAAATTAGGTTTACAGGTAAAGACCACAAAACTGAATAGCAATAATGTTCTGCGTGTATCTGATTTCGTAAGAATGCCTTAATTTTCAGGTTTCAATTTTTACCTTTCAAAAATACAAATCGATTTTCAGACTGCTGCGGACATTGTTCTTCAGCAGTTTTTTGTTTCATTAAATGTGGTCTTTGCTTCTAACAATTTTTAGCTTAGTAATGGTAAATTAGGAGGAGCAAAGGAATGAAATATCTTAAGGCACAAAGTGTACTTCCAAAAGAAATCATCATAAAAATCCAAGAGTTTATAGACGGAGAATTTATTTACATCCCCCGCAAGGATGGTCAGCAAAGAGCGTGGGGTGAAAAGAGCGGAACAAAGATTAATTTACAAAAAAGAAACAGAGAAATTTACACGGATTATATAAATGGAACTTCAGTAAATGATCTCATCAATAAATACTACCTTTCGGAGCAAAGCATCCGAAGGATTATTAGCAGGGAAAGAACGGAGTACTCATCTTCGATACATAGCTGTTTGTGATGTTGAAATGGAGGCTCAGAGAGGATAAAGTATAAATACAGTAATATTACGCCAAAACTGAAATATATTGTAAAAGCGATAGGTTATTATAGAAAAGACCTAAACTATCAATCCAGAATAAAGAGAGAGAGGAAAGCTATATATGGCACTAAAAACTCACAGGGGAAAAACCTTATGGAAAATGCCCTCACATGGCAGAGGCACATGTCCTATTTGTCAAACTAAGAGGATCAAGGTTCTCTACGAAATAATAAAAAATGACGGTAGTAAATTAACGGTATGTAAGCGTTGTCAGCATAAAAAGGTTTGATTTATTACATAAAGTCAGAAGTGAGGGAAAAGCTCTCACAAGAATATATTTATGATTAATGCCTCTGTATTGCTTTACAGGGGCTATTTATTTTTTAGCGGAAAGCATATAATTGTAATAAACAGGAAATTAAGCTGACAGAGAATAAGTAGCCTGACAGAAAGGTTATGCCGCATATGAGGAGAAGTTTAAACATCAGAGGAGCATCGGTTGTTATTATAGTACTAAATTCAATTCTTTTGATATCAGTTGTATTAGCAGTTGTATACAGCCTCACACACAGCCCCTTCTATATTAACATATCAAATAATACCGGGGTTTTTCTGGTATCAATATTAATCATAGTTCTCATAAACAGCTTTGTTGTTATTTATGACAAATACCTACTAAAAGGTGCTGACAAGCGTTATACATACATAAAGGCCTCCATCTCACAAATTGAAAACTTAAATAATACACTGAGAGCCCAAAGGCATGATTTCCTCAATCAGCTGCAGGTTATGTACAGTCTTCTTGAAATGGATGAATATCAGGAGGCAAAAAACTATATCGAAAATGTATACAAGGATATCCTTAAGGTAAGCAGGTACTTAAAGACAGCCAGTCCTGCAGTTAATGCGCTCCTTCAGGCTAAAATGCTTTCTTGTGAAAAGGAGGATATCAAGGTTGAATTAAAGGTAGCATCTCAGTTAGGGGATATTAAAATACCTGCATGGGAGCTTTGCAGAGTATTAAGCAATATTATTGATAACTCAATTTATGAATTAAAAGAAAAGCAGGATAACCGATATCTTATAATTGAAATATCTCAGGATATAAAGAACATAAGGTTTAAAATATCAAATAATGGATCGCAGATATGTCAGAATAGTTTAGAAAGAATTTTTAATCCCGGATATACGACAAAGGGTGAAAAAGGTGAAGGGATGGGTCTTTATATTGTAAAAGAGATTGTGGACAAATATGGGGGGGCTATTTATGTTATGACTACAAATGCAGAGACGACCTTTGAAATTGTCCTTCCGAGATATTGAATCCATTATAATGACATATTGTACACCTTAGTGTATTTTATATAGATTATATCTTTATGGAAAAATTTGCTTTGATACAATAGTTTTACATAAGAAAAGTTAGACTGTGAGGTGAATAAGGTTGAGTGTAATTACTCTATTATCAAGTATTAATCTGGTAGCTGCTATTTGCCTGATTGCCGGCTTGGTTCTTATAATAATAGAAATGATGCACCCGGGAATATCATTTCCGGGTATTCTTGGAAGTATACTGATTATTGTTGGTTTTATTCTTACTGTTAAGACAATACAGGATGTCATCATTTTAACAATATTAGTACTGGCGGTGTTGGGTATTGCACTTACAATTGTTGTCCATTCCGCGACAAAAGGACATTTATCAAGAGTGCTGGTTCTTTCAGAATCTCTTGATAAAGAAGCAAAAGATACCATTACCAACGACCTTCAGTATTTCATAGGGAGAGAGGGTATAACACTTACTCCGCTACGACCTGCTGGAAGTACAGATTTTGACGGTGTTCGTTTGGATGTAATATCTGCTGGAGAATTTATTGAAAAGGGAAAAACAGTGAGAATTGTGAGAATGGATGACGGAAAATTTATTGTTGAAGAATCTATTAAGAAAGCTAAAAATTAGTATATGAAAAGAGGTAGAGTTTTATGGTTGAAATGGGTTTTATTACAGTAGGGGTCATTGTAATTATCTTTTTTGTTTTATTCTTTAATTTCATACCAATAGGATTATGGATATCAGCCTTTGCCGCTGACGTTAGAATAGGAATATTTACACTTGTAGGTATGAGGCTTAGGAGGGTGCAGCCGAAAAAAATAATTATTCCCCTAATAAAGTCCTCAAAAGCTGGTCTGAACCTGAATGTTAATCAATTGGAAGCCCACTATCTGGCCGGAGGAAATGTTGACAGAGTGGTGGATGCCTTGATAGCGGCTCACAGAGCAGATATGAATCTGCCGTTTGAGAGAGCAGCAGCAATTGATCTGGCAGGACGTGATGTCCTTGATGCAGTAAAAATGAGTGTTAGTCCAAAGGTTATCGAGACCCCGAATGTCTCGGGAGTCGCCAAGGACGGTATTGAGCTCCTTGCAAAAGCAAGAGTAACTGTAAGAGCAAATCTTGACAGGCTCATAGGAGGTGCAGGTGAAGCAACAGTATTGGCAAGAGTTGGAGAGGGCATAGTGACAACTGTGGGTACTGCAGAATCACATAAGGAGGTACTGGAGAACCCTGACATGATATCGAGAACGGTTCTTGCAAAAGGACTTGATGCCGGAACTGCTTTTCAAATCTTATCTATTGATATTGCCGATGTAGATGTGGGGAGAAATATTGGAGCACAGCTACAGGGATTACAGGCAGAAGCTGACAAAAATATTGCTCAGGCTCGTGCAGAGGAAAGAAGAGCAATGGCTGTCGCAAGAGAGCAGGAAATGAAGGCGGTTGTTCAGGAGCAGAGGGCCAAAGTCGTAGAAGCAGAGGCTGAAATTCCTAAGGCAATGGCTGAAGCCCTCAGACAGGGTAAAATAGGCGTAATGGATTATTATAATCTGCAGAATCTTATCTCCGACACGCAAATGAGAGACGCTATAGCAAAATCAGGTAAATCGGAGACTGCTCAGCCTAATGTAAAGAAGCCATAAACTGGGGAGATGAGTATTATGAAGGAAAGAAGCTTTGGGATTATTGATACTGATAAAACAATGTATTCAAGCATTGCTGATGCTAGGACAAAATCCCTTGGAGAGACAAGTCAGTCATTTGGGAACATAGAGAGTATATCCTCGGAAGGAGATATTAGCAGCATTCTTGCGGGTATAAGCAAAGATAGCATGCTCCAAGGGTTGGTGTATTCAGAGATATTTGGAATGCCTAAATGCAGGAGAAGAGGTAGGTGATACATCTGGAGTACAAGGTACTGATTGTTGACGATGATGAGGGGATGCGGCTGATTTTAAAGAAGCTAATTGAGAATTCTGAAGGCTTCAGATTTGTCGGAGAGGGAGTTAACGGACAGGAAGCAATAAATATGGCTGCTTCCTGCCATCCTGATGTTATATTTATGGATGCTGAAATGCCTGTTATGAACGGTATCGATGCTGCAAAAAAGATTATTGAACAAAATTCGAAAATTATTTTTATTTTTGCTACAGCACATGAGGATTATATGCCAGATGCATTTGAATTATATTCCTTTGATTATTTGCTTAAGCCTTTTAAGCTTGATAGAATCAAGCAAACTCTGGCAAGGATAAGAGAGATTGGGCAGGGCTGGGAAACAGCTCGCATGAACAAGATTTTTAGGCATGAAAAAGGGTTGGATAAACTAATGATCCGAAATAAGGAAGGTATATGCTTGGTCGATATGAAGGATATTATACTTGTTCAGAGAGAAGAACGCAGCTCAGTCATTTATACCAACACAGAAAAGTTTATTACCTCTGATGGATTAGGTGAAATTGAGGATAGGCTTGACAAGACTTTGTTTTTCAGATGTCACAAGTCCTATATAATAAATATTTCAATGATAAGTAAAATTGAGTCATATGGACGGTGGACATATCTTGTGAAGTTCAAGGAAAGCGATAAGGATGCGCTTTTAACCCATGATAGATACGTGGTTTTGGAGAAATTCTTCAGCACAAATATATAGGGGAATAATATGGGGAAATAATATGGGGAAATAATAGTTGAAAAAAGATTAAAAAATAGCTTGACTTTTTGTAGATACCCCGTTAAAATATACTTTGTCAGTCGGCAAGCTGCTTCTGATAATTAGTATGGCCCATTGGTCAAGTGGTTAAGACACCGCCCTTTCACGGCGATAACAGGGGTTCGAGTCCCCTATGGGTCACCATTTAAGTTTTAAATGGCCCGGTAGTTCAGTTGGTTAGAATGCCAGCCTGTCACGCTGGAGGTCGACGGTTCGAGCCCGTTCCGGGTCGCCATTTTAAATTTTAATAAAACATATATACAAAAACAGCTGACTTCTAGTAGAGGATGGCTGTTTTTGTATTTCCAGAGTTTAATCGAGATAGTCAGTGCAGACCATAGTACTCCCTTAGGATTTGACACAAATTTTTTTATAATGTAGATTCCGAATGGAGTAGGCAAGGCAGTTATTCCTGTTATATTAAAGAGGATTTAATTCAGAACATATTAGGGAAAAAGTAGAGATGATTTTAGTTATTGTTGAGTGGGATGGGAAGAATGATAGCTTCAATCTAAGCCAATACAGTAAATAAATTACCATGAGGTTTTGGGATATAAAATTACTGCTTGATTATCATATGGCGTGTGGGGTGATTTTACAGTCGAGGAACGTTATTAATCCGAGTTATTAACTGATATAATAATAAAGATGTAAGGTGGCAAAAATGTATTCAAAAACATGCAAATTTTCTTCACAAAAAGTGTTGACACATTAATATTCTGCTGTTATACTATCAAAGTGTCAAGGGCGTGGTTAACGGCTCTTGCACTGGAAACATCTGCATTAGCAGTGCAGAATAGAGTAACGCTGGTGTAGCTCAGCAGGTAGAGCAGCTGACTTGTAATCAGCAGGTCGGGGGT
>JAEZIV010000022.1 GCA_023436515.1 Bacillota bacterium | reverse complement strand
AAAAGTTACTGAGAAAAAGCTTTAACACCTATATTGAGATGTCGGACTCCCAAAACATAGTACTTATTTCAACTATTGCAGATGATGTTATATCTTTTTCCAAGCTTTATACCGCTATGAAAGAGATTGATAGACAGGGCAGGTATAATATGCCATTAAAAAAGCAAAAAATAAATGCACTGGGCATTCCTAGAGTAACCATGACGCCTTGTGAAACATATTATGCTAAAAAAGAAACCATAAATCTTTATGACTCTTGTGGCAGAGTATGCGCTGGTGTTATTACCCCGTACCCACCAGGGATACCAATTCTTTACCCTGGAGAAATATTTGAAGAGCATACTGTAGAATACCTCAAGAACATTATTTTGGATGGGGGAAATATTACTGGAATAACGGATGGGTGTGTTGAGGTTGTTAGCTGAACATATTATTGATATAATATAGGGTGCAACACTTATATAGCTTTTTATTACAAAGGAGTGCTAAAAATGAGCAGCGGTTTATTCATTACGGTGGAAGGCACGGACGGTTCAGGCAAGACTACTCAGATTCAGCTTATGAAGCAATATCTTGAAAACATGGGATACCAAGTCATTCTGACGCGCGAGCCTGGAGGAACACAAGTAAGCGAAAAAATTAGAGATTTAGTTTTGGACAAGGAGAATAGTGATATTGCTCCGATTACTGAAATGATTTTATATGCCGCATCAAGGGCACAACATGTTTCAAAGCTTATAAAACCCGCACTTGAAGAAGGGAAAGTAGTTATTTGCGATAGGTTTGTTGATTCTAGCTATGCATACCAAGGCTTCGGAAGGAATATTGATTTAAAGGCTATTGCGGATGTCAATCGAATTGCAGTTGATGGAATTATACCTGATATTACATTTTTTTTAGACATAGATGTAGAAACAGCTATCAAGAGACGAGTAGCAGCTACTGAGGCAGACCGTATAGAACAGGAAAAACTTGATTTTCACAAAAATGTATATGACGGCTACAAGAAGTTAAGTGTTTTGTATCCCGAAAGAATTAAAACTATCGATGCACAAAGAACAGTGGAAGAAATAGCTGATGACATTAAAGAGTACCTAATAAGTATTATTGAAATCTAATTAATTTAAAATATAAATGTAATGGGAGGTAAGGTTAATGAAACTGGTTTTTGCTATTGTACATGATGAGGATGGTCACAAGGTAATGGAGGAGCTAAATAAGCATGGCTTTAGTGTTACTAAGATGTGCTCTTCAGGTGGATTCTTAAAAGCAGGAAATACTACTTTACTCGTAGGTGTAGATGAGGAAAAACTGGATGAGGTTATTAGTATTATCGAAAAGAAATCAAAGAGTAGGAAACAGGTAATTAATACACCAGTATCACCAAACGGAATGAATGGTATGAATGGGATGTATATGCCTTACCCTGTAGAAGTTGTTGTTGGCGGTGCAACGGTATTTGTTGTTGACGTAGAACGTTTTCACAAGATATAGACCGCTCTTTGGGGGATATATATGAAGATTAATGAAGCACCCAAAAATCCTACAGCCATTTCTGCTATGATGGGCAGGGATGAGCGAATGGTTAGAGCTGATAGGGATGCATCTTTTTCTGCATCTTTAAAAAAGATGGAGAATGTTAACTATCAGGAAAGAATAAAGGTACTGGTAGATAAAATCCAGGATCAAGGCAAGAAGCTTGAAAAGAAGGCAGATATCAGAGACTTAAAGATATATAAGCAATTGATATCTGAATTTCTTGAGGAAGCTGTGAGTAATTCACACTTATTTAACAAGAGAAATTTCCTTGATCGCAGGGGCAGACATAGGGTGTATGCTGTAATTAAGAAAATAAATGAAGAGCTTATAGAACTTACAAATGAGGTACTTAAGGCTGAAAGTGATAATATTAAAATATTGCAAAAGCTTGATGATATTAGAGGCTTGATTATGGACTTATTCTTATGATTAATAATATGCTGGGACATAAAAATATACTTGATAATTTGAGATTGGCGATAACCAATAATACTGTAGGACATGCTTATATATTTGAGGGACCTGACGGAATTGGAAAACGAGAGACAGCTTTGTCCTTCTCCAGAATGTTGATGTGTGAGGCAAAGGACTTTCCATGCGGGACCTGTAGGGCGTGTCTGCTTTTTTCTGAGCAATCAAATCCTGATTTCCAGGAAATAATATGTGAGGGTAAGAGTATTGGTGTAGAGGATATTAGAAGGATTACTAAGGATATTGTTATAAGGCCCTTATACTCCGAGTATAAGGTAATTATTATTAATGACGCGGACAAAATGACACTTCAGGCCCAGAATGCATTACTAAAGTCCTTGGAGGAGCCGCCCCGTTACATAGTTTTTATTTTAACGGCTCACTCAGCTAGTTCGTTGGCTCCTACAATCCGTTCGAGGTGTCAAAAAATACAGTTTTCCAAGCTTGCAGATAGTGAGATTGAGAATATTCTAAGCGCCAGATATGGTGATCTGGACAGGGGTTTTATTATCAGCTATGCCGATGGGGTGATTGGTACTGCTCTGGAGTTGGCAGATAACCCTCAGCTATTGGAGCTCAGAGATAGGGTTCTTTTAGCAATTGCAAGCCTTATTTCCTCATCCGGGGAAAACATTATTGATGTATCAAAGCTCTTTGAGGATAATACAGATAAGCTCCAATTTATGCTCAAAATAGTACTTTTATACCTAAGAGACTTGTTAATATATTCGAAAACTGAAAATATTAGTATATTGATTAATTCTGATAAAAAAGATATGATTATATGTAATGCCGACGTAAAACAGCCAGCACTTATCAGGTGCATTCAAAGTG
>JAEZIV010000473.1 GCA_023436515.1 Bacillota bacterium | reverse complement strand
AGAAATAGAACAATATACTTTATAAATATATGACAAAATTAGAAGTATCTATGTCATTTTGTTAAATAATGACTAATTACCTCTTCAACTTTCTCTACAATATCTAAAAATTGATCTTGAAGGAATGCGGATAAACCATAGCAATAGTTTATTTCATATGGCTCGATTCCAATGAAAAGCCCTTCAACACCCTTACCTTTCAAAATTATTTCGCTGAGTAAATTGAAGTCATGTAAAGAAAATGAATGTATAGGTACTCCAAAGATTTGCGCAAATGGAATAATACTTATAGTTCCAGGAGTTTTGTTTAAACAAGCAGCGTCCAAAATAATTAAAAAGGATGCCTCTTCTATATGCTTGAGACAAAAGTAAACATCCGTTTCCCCTACTATGTAGCTAATATCGGTATATACATTTCGACTGCTCAAAGTTTCTACTACATACGCACCAATGCCGTCGTCCATCATTAATTTATTTCCCATTCCCAAGACAAGAATTTCTTTCATGGCACCACCTGTATGGTTTTCACGTACTCTCCCTGCACATATACATGAGTAGCACACGAAACGCAGGGATCAAAGGAACGGATAATTCTCCCCAGTTCAACAGGGTTATCTAGATCTTCTATGGTTGTTCCTACCAATGCTTGCTCAGCAGTTCCCCTCAATTTGTCATTCCCTTTTGAAGAGAGGTTCCAAGCAGACGGTGTGATTATTTGATAAAAAGAAAGCTTTTCATTATCAATTTTTAGCCAATGTCCAAGCGCACCCCTTGTTGTATCAATAAGTCCAGCTCCTGCAGAATTATTCGGAATAGAATATTCCTCTTGTACAGCTACTCCGGGGATTAGGTTTTCTATAAGTATACTTAAAATTTCTGTAATCTTCTTTGCTTCCAGTACTCTTGCAACGGTTCTGTCCATTGTAGATATGCCGTTTCTATATGTTCCTGATAGCCACTGTCTTGCCAGCGGTCCAACTTCATAAGGTATACCATTGTAACGTGGAGCCTTTACCCAGGAATAGGCTTGTTTATTACTCATATCTGCTTCGGGGATTGTATCCATTGGTTTGTATTCATTCTTTTCATCTTGATACCATGAGTAGTCAATATCCTCCACTATTTTATCCGGGTTAAATACACTTAAAATCCCCTGCGAATAAACTAACGGATTGACATAAAGAGTCCCAAGTTTTTTATATCCATTAAAGCAGCCGTAACTCAGGAGGTTCCCATATCCCTTTCCAACATTAAAATAATCACTGTAATAGTGAGCGATGATATACACATCGGGTATCATTTTATCTATTATAAAATTATGTATAGTATGTAAAATGGACTTAATCTTGATAATTTTGTCTGTAGTTGCCTGAGTAGTGATTCCACCTATAAAAATGCCGTGGTTATGAGGTGCCTTTCCCCCGAGCACAGCAAGCATTTCATGAGCACTCCTGCTGATATCAAGAGACTCAAAATAGTGAGTAGCGATTTCGTCATTTTTTGCTTTAGGTAGTCTGAAATCATTGTGATTAGTCTGATACAATGGATACTTGTCTGGAAGCCTCACAAAATCAGGTAAGGTATACTGATAAAAATGCCGTATGTGGTTTTGCAAAAACTCACAACCATGCAAGATATCCCTTAAATACTTTCCCTGCTCTGTAGGAATAATTCCCATAGAATCTTCAAGTGCTAGGGTTGACGCTACAGAATGAGCCGTTGAGCATATCCCGCATATGCGCTGAGTAAAATATACAGCATCGAAAGGATTTCTTCCTTCAAGCATTTTTTCAAATCCCCGGAAAAGCAATCCTTCTGTTTTTGCATCAACTACTATGTTATTTTCAATTGTTGCATCTATCTCCATAAAACCACTTATTCTTGTAACCGGGTTTATAACAAGCCTCTTTGTCATTCCTTTCCCTCTCTTGTTGTATTATAGGTGATAAAAGGTTCCATTTTATCGGGGAATCCAAACTGTGCACAGCCAATACATGGCGTATCATCTTCAATAGGCCAGTTAACATACTGATTCCACTTTCTAATTGGACAGTCAATCCGTGTAACAGGCCCTCTGCACCCCAGCTTAAACATACAGGTACTCTCCCCGAGCGTCTTCGCAAAAATCCCATTGTCAAAAAATGATCTTCTAGGGCAACGTTCATGAATCAGCGTACTGTAGAATAATAATGGTCTATCCCTGCTATCAAGCTCTGGCTCTCCGTATAGAAGAATATGCGCTAGTGTTCCTAAAAACCAGTCAGGGTGGCAAGGACAACCCGGAAGCTTTATAACCCTTCTGCTTAATACACTTTGCACACTGACACAAGCCGCAGGGTTTGGTTTAGCCGCAGATACGCCCCCATGAGTGGCACATGCACCAAGTGCTATAACATGTGAAGCCTTTTTTCCTAATAGTTGGATTGCCTTTAGAGCCGTAATAGGCTCACCTTTCCATCGACCGATAATATTATATAAACCGTTGTTTTTTGTAGCTACTGCCCCCTCAACAGCCAAAATATAATCCTTATCAGTGATACTTATCAGCTTATCCATGGCTGCTTCGCCCTCAACAGCTACCAAGCTATTGTCAAAAATGAAATGTGTCATTTGAGAAAGCAAGTACTTAAAGTCCGGGTTCTCACCATCCAAAAGCGAAATTATATTGCCCGAGCAGCCAGTTAACTCAAGCCATACGAGGTTTCTCTTGACCAATCTACCTCTTTCGATTTCGTTTTTAACTCTGTTGAATAAATCGGATGCAGTCCTAAGACGCGTAGCGTACTCCGGACATGTTTGGTTTGTATTCATCATATCAACTTCCCAATTACTTTTAGTTTACTTAATATGGTTTGGCCAGCATGACAGGATGCAAACTCACTAGTTAAATCTTTCCCAGCCACAAGGCCAAAGTGCGAAGCAGCTGCCCATGCAGCATTGTTTGTGACATCATATACTATATTGTTTACTGCCACATAAGCAGGATTACCATTTTTACCATTAAACCTTGCTAGCTCCTGTATCGTAAATTCTCCTTCATTCTGACTATTCTGCTTATTTTCTTCATTCTTATTATTTTGTTTATTTTGTTTATTCTGCTTATTCTGAATACTCTGCTTGTTCTGGCTATTCTGC
>JAEZIV010000471.1 GCA_023436515.1 Bacillota bacterium | reverse complement strand
AGATTGCATAATCATATTTATTCTGTTACCCAGGCCGATTTCCTCTGCAATCTTGTATGCATTGACAGTATAAAACTGAATATTGTTTTCTGCGATCTGTCTCTTGAGCTCCGCCGGCAGATGAGCTTCAAGCTCCTTCTCATCCCACAGGCAATTCAGTACAAAGGTGCCACCCTTTTTGATACCCTTAAGCAGATCGTACTGATTTACATAGGACTGATTATGGCAGGCAACATAATTAGCTTCGTGAACAAGATAAGACGACTTAATGGGGGCATCGCCAAATCTCAGATGGGACATTGTAACTCCGCCTGATTTCTTTGAATCATAGGCAAAATAAGCCTGACAATATTTATCTGTATGGTCACCAATAATTTTAATGGCCTGCTTGTTGGCTCCAACAGTACCGTCTGAGCCAAGACCCCAGAATAGACACTGGTAGGTTGATTTTGGAGCAGCGTAAATATTTTCACTAACATTAAGTGAAGTATGAGTTACGTCATCAACAATTCCTATTGTAAACCTATCCTTAGGACTAGGCTGCTTAAGATTATCGTAAACTGCCTTTATATGAGAAGGATTTGTGTCCTTTGAAGCAAGTCCGAAACGACCGCCCACAATTAATGGAGCGTTCTCCATACCATAATAGGCTGCCTTCACATCCAAATATAGAGGTTCGCCTACGGCTCCCGGTTCCTTTGTCCTATCCAGCACAGCAATTTTCTTAACGGATTTTGGAATTGCGTTCAGTAAATGCTTTACTGAGAAGGGCCTGTACAAATGAACCTTCACAAGCCCGTACTTCTCTCCGCTTGCATTTAGATAGTCTATAGTTTCCTCGATTACCTGAGTAATCGAACCCATGGCAATAATAATATTTTCAGCATCAGGAGCACCATAGTAATCAAATAAACCGTGGCTACGGCCGGTTAACTGGCCAACCTTGTTCATATAATCCTCGACAATGCCCACAATGTTGTCGTAGTATGGATTGGCTGCTTCGCGGTTCTGGAAGTAAACATCGGGATTTTGCGCTGTACCCCTTGTTACAGGGTGGTTTGGTGATAAAGCCCTTTCTCTGAACTCCTTCACTGCCTCATAGTCTAAAAGACTAGCAAGATCCTCATATTCCAATGCTTCTATCTTCTGAATTTCATGTGAAGTTCTGAACCCGTCAAAGAAGTGAAGGAAGGGAAGTCGTCCCTTTATTGCAGCCAGGTGTGCAACAGGAGCCAGGTCCATAATCTCCTGAACTGAACCGGTGGCAAGCATAACAACACCTGTTTGTCTTGCTGCCATAACATCCTGATGGTCTCCAAATATTGACAGGGCCTGAGATGCTATAGCTCGTGCGCTAACATGAAATACAGCAGGAAGAAGCTCTCCTGAAACCTTGTACATATTTGGAATCATTAACAATAAGCCTTGTGATGCTGTATAGGTGGTTGTCAGGGCGCCTGCCTGCAGAGAGCCATGAAGGGTACCTGCAGCACCAGCCTCAGATTGCATTTCGACAACACGAACCTTTTGACCGAATATGTTTTTCTTATCCTTTGCAGACCACTCGTCCACAACTTCGGCCATGCCTGACGATGGAGTAATAGGATAAATGGCTGCAACGTCAGTAAATGCATAAGAAACATACGCTGCCGCAGTATTTCCATCCACCGTCATCTTTATTTTTGACATAAGAAGTCACCCCGCTTTAATAATTTGTTTTTATAGTTTACTTCCGTTATCTACCCAATTTTTGGCTTCTGAAACTCCTTCTTCATCAGGGATAATAACATTTGTGTGCTTTTGCTTTGTTTTTTCCTTAGTCCAGGCAGCTGTACCTTCATTGTCAGTAGGTCTGTAGGCTGTCATACGCCTGTTGTCATGCCCGTCTAGCTGTTGGTCTTTTTTACCCATAACTACCTCCATGTAATAATTATTTCATTTTATTTTTACTTTTTTGCCAAATAATTATTCTAAATCTTATTATAAGTAAGATAATTTGTATTTAATTAAGAATAATTTTAACGACCAGACTATATTTCCTTTTATAAATAATAATAAGTATCGTATTATATTTTATTACTTATTTGACACTCATAAGTTCGTTTGAAATATATAATAAATTAGAAACTTATTGGTTATCGAGGAAAATATCGATGCAAAAAATTAACTTAAATTATGCTTGGCAGTACAAACCTGACTATAGTATTACCGATTTAGGGGAGAGTGACATAAATGAAGGCTTTAAGACGGTAAACCTTCCTCACACCAACAAAGTAGTGGATTATAACAATTTTGATGAAGCAGATTATCAGTTTGTTTCCTGTTACAAGAAAAAGGTTTATATACCGGAATATTTCAAAGAGAAGGCTCTAATTCTGGAGTTTGAAGGGGTCTCCTCATACATGGATTTATATATCAACGGAAAATTTATTACGGGTCATGCAGGTGGCTATACACCCATTAAAATCGATATTTCTGAAAATGTGATTTACGGTGGGGATAATCTTCTCACAGTTATATGTGATTCAACTGAAAGAGCGGATATACCACCCTTTGGTAAGGTTATCGACTATCTGACCTATGGGGGAATCTATCGGGAGGTCTGGCTGGAGGTCAGGGAAAAGACCTATATAAAAGACCTGTTTGTCAGAACCCTGCAGGTACAGCTGCCAACAAAAATAATCGATATAGATATTGAACTGTCTCAGGCAGCTTCTGAGATGTATTTGGAATTCACAGTAGTCAACAGCCTCAACCAACCTGTAAGCAGGTTTATATTTAACACCGGCACCGGAATAAAGAGGAAGATCAGAGGCCACGTATCAAATGTCGAGCTATGGAGTATCAACAAGCCTGTGCTATATACTCTTCAGGCACAGTTGAAGCAAAAAGACAGGCTTGTTGATGACTTCGAGGTCCGGATTGGTTTCAGAGAGGCTGAGTTTAAAACAGACGGCTTCTTTTTAAACGGAGAAAAATTGAAGCTTATAGGCCTCAACCGTCATCAATCATATCCATATGTGGGCTATGCCATGCCTGAGAGCGCACAGAAGAGGGACGCAGATATTTTAAAATACGAGTTGGGAGTAAATATAGTAAGAACCTCTCATTACCCCCAATCCAGACATTTTCTCGACAGATGTGATGAGATAGGCCTTCTTGTTTTTGAAGAGATTCCCGGCTGGCAGCACATAGGAAATGAGCAGTGGAAGGAACGAGCTTGCCGGGATGTCAATGATATGATTATCAGGGACAGAAACCATCCAAGTATAGTTCTGTGGGGGGTAAGGATAAATGAGTCGGCGGATAACAATGAGCTTTACCTGAAAACAAACGGTATAGCCCATGAGTTGGACAATACCCGGCAGACAGGCGGAGTCAGGAACTTTAAGGATAGCACTCTTTTAGAGGATGTATACACCTATAATGACTTTAAGCACAATGGTTCAAATAATGCATTGGAGCAGCCTTCAAAGGTCACAAAAAGCAGTGCCCCCTATCTTGTTACAGAGCATAATGGCCATATGTTTCCGACAAAAAGGTTTGATAACGAGGAAAGAAGGCTGGAGCATGCTCTCAGACATGCAAGAGTACTTGAAAGTATGATGGGAAATGAAAGGATAAGCGGAGCCATAGGATGGTGTATGTTTGATTATAATACCCATAAGGAGTTCGGGAGTGGAGACAGGATATGTTATCATGGTGTAAGTGATATGTTCAGGATACCCAAGCTTGCCTGGTACGTGTATGCTTCCCAGCAGGAGCATACACCTGTACTTGAGATATCCTCATCAATGGATATTGGTGAACATTCCGGGGGAGATTTGGGTGCTGTTTATGCTTTTACAAACTGTGACTACATTAAGCTTTATAAGGACAATGAGTATATCAAAACCTTTTATCCTGACATCAAACAGTTTCCTAACTTAAAGCATGCTCCGGTAAAAATAGATGATTTTATCGGTGATCTTCTCAACAAGTATGAAAAAATTTCTATTAAGGATTCTCAAAGAATAAAGGCTGTCCTTCGAAGTGCATCGAAATACGGCATGAATCTGCCCCTTGGATCAAAGCTCATAATGGGTAGGATTATGCTGAAGTATAAGCTGTCCATGGATGACGGAATGAGAATTTTCGGTACCTACGTCAGCAATTGGGGTGGCAGTAGGATTAGCTTCAGGTTTGACGGTTATAGGGGAGGTCAGCTTGTAAAAAGTGTAATAAAGTCAACCTCCAGTGCAGTGTCCCTGGATATTTCAGCAGACAGCAGGAATTTGTCAGAAAGACAGACCTATGATGTTACCAGAGTTGTACTCAGAGCCCTGGATCAGAATGGTAATCTGATGAACTATGAAAATGATGCTCTTACCCTGGAAGCTGAGGGGCCTATAGAGGTTATTGGCCCTAAGTTCATTTCCCTTATCGGTGGGGCAAGGGCCTTCTGGATTAAGACCACGGGAGGCTCGGGGAAGGGTGTTGTGAGGGTGTTATCTGAAAAATTTGGGATTCAGGAGCTAGAGTTTAATGTAAGTAAGCTGACCCTTTAAAATTGCACACCACAGAATAATGGAGGCATATTCATAATACAGGCTTATCATCCCGAGCCCCTTTATTTATCACCGTATATGTCACTTTTCTGTCATTATATTTGTCACCATATCTGCTTTCAGACATAGTATGTAGTATAATATTATGTTAATCAGAGGAGGCATTTTAAGGTGCAAAAATGGCCGTTTTTCAATAAACCTAAAGTTGAACCTGAGCAAAAAAACATAGAGCAGCAAATGCCGGCAGCTCCGCAACAGAATACTCCGGCTGCTGCCCAGCAGGCGATGCCCAACAGCATGACCATGCCGGCGGCACAGCAGAAGCCCGCCCAGCAGGCGATGCCCAACAGCATGACCATGCCGGCAACACAGCAGAAGCCCGCCCAGCAGGCGATGCCCAACAGCATGACCATGCCGGCAACACAGCAGAAG
>JAEZIV010000449.1 GCA_023436515.1 Bacillota bacterium | reverse complement strand
GAGTATAAGCCTGAGTATGACATAATAGCTATAAATGATGATCACCTGGATTTATATGATAAATCGTTGGACGTCCTAAAAGGAATACAGTCTTTTGGGTTTAGAATAATTGTATTTACCAGAGATTTTAGACTGGGTCAGCTTCTAAGGGAAAACGAATTCAATGCCAGTGAAGTCAAGTTTGTCATTTATGATGAAATTCGACTACCTTTTACGCTGGTGTTGAATTCTATTGAACAAATACCAAAAACAAAAAAAGCTAGCAAGCCGGTGGAAAATCTGAAACCCGATGTTGATACCTCTGAAAAGAAAAGCTCATTTATCGATAGATTTAAATTCAAAAATAAGAATACCGATAAAGCCGAGTCCACTGACAAGTTAGCTAAGGATTTTGAGCTGCTGGGTAAAGGAATAAGCAGGGTAGTAGCAGTTACCGGCCATAGGGGAAGCGGATTAACCAGCACAGCTGTAAACTTGGCGACTGAGGCCAATAGAAGAGGACTTAGTTCAATAATTTTAGATTTGGATATTAAGTATAGAAGCACAAATATGTATTTTGATAAATTCGGGCAGGCCGCAGCAAAAGATGAAAGTATAAATTCTTCGCTCATAAAAACTCTTGCAAGGCCCCAGGATTACATGGTTACAGCTTATAATATTAAAGAAAACCTATGGCTATCAACACTTGGATATAATTTTAATGATAATAAACTAATAGATCAATTCTTTACAAGCAGCAAATTAATTGGGGTCTTGTCCGTATTAAGGCATAAATTCAATTTAATCATACTTGATGCCCCTATGGACATTTTTGGTGAACTAAGTGAGGTGTTAATACATATTGATGTATTTGGATTATGTGTTCCAAACAATCTGTATTCAATTATTAGTACCATTCAAAATATGAATATATGTTTAGATGCTGAAAAAATAGCATTTCTTAATGCAAAATCAAAGCTAATTATTACAAAATATAATTCGCAGTCAAAATATCAAAATGATATATTTACAGCAAATAGAGTGAGTGAAATTTTAACTTCGGGGTTAAGTGAATACTTTACATATGATGTTGTGGTTGCAGGGGTTCTGCCTTATAGTAATGACTTCGATAGCCAGATAGAAACAGACATAGCTATCATTAATACAAACACGATCTATGAAGAAAGTTTCGGAAAAATACTATTAAGGCTGATGGAGGGGATTTAGCAATGGATTTAGGTACAGTTAAAAGCGTTAAACCAAATAGACATCTTGCTAAAAAGATTATATCAATTGCTTTGAGTATTGCTATTATTGTTATTTCGTATTCGATAATAACAAATGCAAATAATGAAGCAAAGGAGACTGTTGATATATTGCGGGTTGCTCAAAAGGATGGTATTCCAGGCTACGTCGTAGTGACAGACAAAAACATAAAGAAATATAGTATTCTGAAAAAAGAGTACACCCAAGATATGATTTTGGCAAGTGAAATGAACACTATAATAAACAAATTTACAAAGTATTATCTAAGAGATAATAGTATTTTATATAAGGATCAGTTTATTAGCGAGAAACCACAGAAAAATGAATGGTTATATGATTTAGAGGAAGAGCAGGAGGTTTTAACCTTTCCATATAACTTCCTTGAGTGCGGCGGTGATATTCTTATGCCGGGTGATCGTGTGAGGATAAGAGTATCCTATGAAGTACAGGTGAAAAAAGGGTCTTCTGCAGAAGATCCATATGGTATTTCATCTTTATCACAGGAGACAGTTAAGAAAACAGAGATACTCTTTGACAGTATAGTTGTTAAGGATATGCTCAACTCAAAAAGTCATTCGATTTATGAAGTATATAAAGAAGTGCTTAAGCTTGGTGAAGATAAAAGGCAAGAGGTTATGAAGAGTGACGATTTTCTACAAAATATTCAACCGAGGGCTTTATTGCTGGAAGGGTCAAAGTCACAAATTGATAATTTTGCAAAGTACCATAACTATGGAAAGGATTCATTTTTGATAACTATTCTTAGCAGAAGTAATAGTAATGTTGTTATGGATGAATTACCAACTTTGCAAAGAGAGGTTGAGTCATGGATAGAGAAAAACAAAAAGTAAACGATATATTTCGAAAGATCTCTTCAAAAGAGTTAATTGGAGCTGAGCTGCAAGAGAATAAATTGATGTATAGTATCGTAGGCTTTGTTCCAATTAGTGATTCATGTGATAACGCACTGATTATTAGCAACCTAGGCTACTTACTGGCTGAGAAGGGGTTAAATACTTGTGTGGTTGATTTCAAAGTATTTTATCCAAACCTGTTTCAGTTTCTGGATGCAAAGCCAAATAACAAAGGAAAGGGCCTTATTAGGGTACTCAGAAGTGATAAGGTTGATTTTAGAGAAGAAATAATAGCTACAAAATATGATAAATTATTTTTACTATCTCCAAGTCCACAGGATTTGATGGAAGAATATTTTGACTTTGATTTTCAGAATATTGAAAGAGTTATTACGACACTCAGGGATATGTTTGATATTGTACTAATCGATATTCCCAATAATCCGCCGTTAGAGTTCTGCCTGGCCGCAATGAAATATTGCCATATAGGGTTCTTTACTGCAACTGAAAGAATGGATGCCTCTAGTAATATGGTTAAGCTTTTAGACTATGCATCCTCTGTTGGTATAAGTACAGCAAAATTTACAAGAGTTATTCTTATGAACCTACTGGATCTAAGGTTTGACTATAAAATTATTTCAGATATTGGCTTTACTATAGTAGCCGCTTTGCCCTTGGTTAAGGATGCCATTGCTAAATCATTAGAAGGAAAGCTATACGTAAAAGATACACCAATTATCAATAAATATTTTATAAGAGAGCTTAGAAGACTCGCTGATATTCTGGCTAACCAATAACTGGAGGAAATGAAATGCTTAATCGCGGAAAAATTAGTGATATGCAGCAAAAGTTTGCTCATCAGATAGTTGAAGGAAAAAACGACTCAGAGGAAATGAAAAATAAGTTTACTACAATTCATTTCGATGAAGCCCTTGAGATGTGCCAAAAATATATAACCAAAGTAGCCTCTAATGCCTTCCGTAGAGAAAATGATCCCTCTCGAAAAAGGGAAATGACAAAGAAATACATATATGAATTTGTGGACTCTCAAAAACCATCAGTAGAAGGATTCCCTGATATTAATGGATTGAAGCATGCTCTTGTTGATGAAATCACTCATTATGGACCGATAACAAAAGCTATGGAAGATTCAAGCATTGATGAAATCAGGGCAAATGGTCCGGATCAAATATTTGTTGAGAGTGGTGGTAAAACATTACTATGGGATCAGGAATTTAATGACAGAGAGCATATGGAAAGAATTATTTCCAAGCTTATTGGAGTATCGAAGGTTAGATTGACGCCAAAAATTCCTATGGTAAATGCTCGCACAATAGAGGGCTTTAGAGTTAATGCAACACATGCGGAAATATCACCTTATGATGTACCAGCTTTTGTTATAAGGAAATTTAGCAAGAAAAGTATTACACCTGAAATAATGATAAGAAATGAATCATTTTCAGTAGGCATGTTTAAGTTCCTATCACTTATTCCAAAGGCAGACTTGTCGTGGATAACAGTTGGACCAACTGGAAGTGGAAAGACTACTCTCAATGAAATGCTGGTAAAGGAGATCAACCCCTTATCCAGGATTATTACAATTGAAAATCCTTCAGAAATGAGATTGGTCCAGAGAGAAGGTGACAGTACTCATGGGAGGGTGATAAACGACGTACTTCAATATGAATCGGTGCCTGATGATGA
>JAEZIV010000428.1 GCA_023436515.1 Bacillota bacterium | reverse complement strand
GGTTTCCATATGGCCGACCATAAACCCGAAAAGTGAGAACTACGCAATAATGGATGATGAGAATATGCTGGTTCGGACAGAAAACGGACAATACGGTATTTTTAATTTTTATGGACTCCAAACCTTTATTGACCCCACTAATCCTAAAACCGGCTCATTCGTATGGAGTAAGGTAAAAGAGAATTACTACAGATACGGGATAAAAACCTACTGGCTGGATGAAGCAGAGCCAGAGGTACATCCACAGCAATTTGACAACCTGCGCTTTTATGCCGGTAATGGTGCTCAAACTGCATTACTATACCCATATTATTACTCTAAGATTTTCTATGATGGATTAAAATCTGAAGGTGAGGAGGAAATTATTTCCCTAACCCGAGCAGCTTATCCTGGAAGTCAACGGCTTGGTGCTGTGGTCTGGAACGGAGATATTCCGTCAACCTTTGAGGCACTTCGTCAGAGTGTTACGAGCGGGCTTTCCATGTCCATGTGCGGGATACCCTGGTGGAATAGTGACATAGGCGGCTTCCACTCCGGTGATATTGAAAGTGACTACTTCCGTGAGCTTATAGTCAGATGGTTCCAGTTTGGGCTGTTCAGCCCTGTTATGCGCTTGCACGGGGCGAGAATGAGAATGACCAATCAGGTAGATCGTTATCCGGAGGTCAAGGAAAAAAGTGGTGGAGATAATGAGGTTTGGAGCTTCGGAGAAAAAAATTACCCTGTGCTAAAGAAGCTGATAGAGCTTAGAGAAAGGCTAAAACCATACATTCTGAAGTATATGGATATTGCCAGCACCACAGGAGCACCAATCATGCGTCCAATGTTTTTTGATTTTCACGATGACCAGCTTTGCTACAGCTTGGGTGACCAGTACATGTTTGGGGAGGATATATTGTTTGCACCTATAATGGAGCAGGGAGTTACGGTACGAAAAGTATATCTGCCTGAAGGAAGCTGGGTTAATGTGAACGATAAGAAAACCTATGAGGGAAAGAAGGTAGTTGAGGCTAAAGCGGAGCTACATGAATTTATTGCCTATATAAAAAGTGACAGTGATGTAAGCAAGGTGTTTGATTTATAAACGACATGTTCAAATAGTGAACAATAGATTTTACAATGTTTGTAGGGGATGGTTGCAAATGGATGAGCTAAATCCATTTGTTAATCAACCCCTTTTAATTAGTCAAGAATTTTATAGATAATATGCACATAATTAAATTTTTTAATGATTTTTATTATGTTAATATGTAAACATAAAATACTGATTAATTTAAGGAGGAATCAAGTATGAAATTCAAAAAAATCGCGTCGTTGCTCACAGCACTTGCACTCTTGTCAGTGACTGTAATGGGATGTGGCTCCGGTTCAAGCTCTGACTCATCAGCAGCATCTTCCAGCTCTGTTGCAGTTGCACCATCCTCTACTGCTCCGGCAGATGATACTCTGAAGGTACCTACCAAGGAAATGACAATAACCCTTTGGGACATAGCAACTGACAGTCCTGGAGCAGAAATCCAGCAGGGTGCCGTAGATAGGTTTATGAAGGATTATCCAAATGTAAAGGTTGAAACAACTCACATTCAAAATGATACCTACAAACAGAAGCTTGTTGTTGCAATGAGTTCAGGTCAATGTCCTAACATGTACATACACTGGGGTGGCGGACCTATGAATGAATACATAGATTCCGGCTTCGCAGTGCCAATAACAGATCTTATGAACAATCACTGCGATGTAAAATTCTTAAAAGCAGCAATAGCTCAGAGTAGCTATAAGGGCGAGATTTATTCAGTTCCTTACGGCGGAATCGGCGGTAGTGGTGTATTCTACAACAAGACTATATTTGAAAAGTGCGGAATACAGGTACCACAGACTATAGCTGAATTGGAAAAAGCTTGTGAAACCCTGAAGGCTAAAGGTTATACTCCTTTCTCACTTGCTAACCAGAATAAGTGGACCGGTTCAATGTACTTCATGTACTTGGCAGCTCGTTACGGCGGTGTTGATGAATTTAACGCAGCAGTTGATGGAACAGGAAGCTTTGAATCACCAGCGTTCCAATACGCAGCTGACACAATACAGAAATGGGTTAATGCAGGATACTTCCCAGATGGAGTTAACAGCTTAAATACTGACGATGGTCAGGATAGACAGTTAATGTATAAGGAAGAAGCTGCAATGATGGTTCATGGTTCATGGCAGTCAGCATTAATGAATAGTGACAATTCTGAGTGGTACACAAAGAATATCGGTTACTTTGCATTCCCTAAGCTGGAAACAAGCAATGCTGATCAATCAATAGTAGTTGGTACTTCAATAGGTAACGGCTTCTCCTTTAATACCGGAGATGACAAGGATCTCTTAAATACCTGCTTTATACTTGCAACTCAGTACTACAACGGAGAGCAGTATAACAAGGAACAGCTGGATACAGGAACTATACCTTCAATCGAAGGAATGGGTGATACCATACAGGATCCATGTATGCAGGCAATATGGAAGAACTTCTCAAGTGCATCCAATGTTCAGCTCTGGTATGACCAATACCTGCCACCAGAAGTTGCAGAAGTACACAAGTCAACTTCACAGGAAATCTTCGGACTTACAAAGACCGGAAAAGAAGCTAACAAGGAACTTAACGATGCTATGCAAAAGTACTTGTCAAGCAAAAAGTAAGCTTTAGTTAAGAAAACGCTGCATAAGCGGATATAGGGAAAGCCCGCGGTGAATAAGAGATAAACTTACTTTACTGTGGGCTTCCTTTAAATTATTAGTAAATTGGAGGTAAATCCTGTGAAAAATATGACACTCGGCCAAACCAGGCAGCGAAGTACACGTAGAGCAGCATTTGTATTTCTTGCACCTGTAATAATAATCATGATGGTTTACATTGTATACCCAATTTTTCAAACCTTCGATATAAGTCTGTATAAGTGGAATGGTATCTCTGCAAATAAGACCTTTATAGGACTTGATAATTGGAAGGAACTTATTGCAGATGCAAAGTTTTGGCTTTCATTTAAAAACAACATCATAATAATGGTATTATCAATACTCATACAAATACCCCTTGGAATTGCTCTGGCTACCTTTCTTGATGCGTTTGGAAAGAAAGTAAATGTATTTAAGGTTATTTGGTTTCTGCCATTATTGATGTCATCAGTTGCAATCGGTTTTCTCTTCTCTTACGCACTGGCTACCTCAGGAGGTATTGTAAGCACTATATCACAGTGGTTAGGGGGCGGAAAGGTTGATCTCCTGGGACGTGCACCACATGCCTTGTATACAGTAATAGGTGTAATTGCCTGGCAGTATACTCCTTTCTATATGGTTTACTTTGTTGCCGGCTACAGCAATATCAGCACTGATATTTATGAAGCTACTATAATTGATGGTGCAACAAGAGGACAATACTTCAGGTATGTGGCCTTACCATTATTAAGACCTGTTATAAAAACTGCTTGTATACTTAGTCTCATCGGTTCACTTAAATACTTTGACCTGATATATGTTATGACAGGCGGTGGTCCGGGAACTGCTACCGAGCTTATGGCTACATACATGTACAAGATGTCCTTCCAGCACTTTAAGATGGGCTATGGATCAACAACCGCAGCAGCAATGTTTGTTCTTGTAACCTCAATTGCACTCATTATACAGACTATTATTAAAGAAAGGAAAGATGACAATGTTTAGTGGAAAGAGTGAGAAAAAAACAAGGAAAAGTGTAAAAATATCGTGGATATTCGCTTTTTTTCTGTCAATAATCTGGGTAGTTGCAACCGGACTTCCTTTCATTTATATGGTAATAAACTCCTTTAAGGGTCAGTTTGAGATGCTGCAAAAGGGCGTATTTCAGCTTCCTGAATCATGGTTCCCGGAGAATTATATTGAGGTTTTGAATAAGGGCTTCGTTAGATATTTTCTAAACAGCGTTATTTTACTTGTGGTTGCATTAGCAATTCTTTTATTTATAACTGCCTGTGCTTCCTATCCCCTGTCAAGGATGCAGTTTAAGATGAGGAATCTAATTTACGGGTTTATTATTGCAGCGATGTCAATACCCATCCATGTAACGCTGATACCTGTTTTTAAAATGACAACCTCCATGAAAATATATGATTCACTTTTAGCTTTGATAGGACCTAATGTTGCATTTAGTATTCCAATCTCCTGTTTTATACTCACAACTTTTATGGCATCTATACCTAAAGAGGTTGAGGAATCTGCCGAAATTGATGGATGCGGAAAGTTCAGAAATTTCTTTCATATAATCCTTCCTTTGTCAAAGGCGGGTATATCTACACTTGCTATTTATAACGGAGTTGCAATCTGGAATGAATTTATCTTTGCAAATACTCTGACACAATCAAAGGCTGCTAAAACGCTTCCTCTTGCAATATCAGCTTTCCAGGGTGAGCATTCCATGAATATTCCCGTAATAATGTCAGTGCTTGTACTAACCGTATTACCAATGATTATATTATTCATTATTCTTCAGGATAAGCTTGTTAAAGGCTTAATGGCAGGTGCTGTAAAGGGATAACTTGAGGTGTCGTATATTGTAGAAATAAGCAGATATTTGTGATATAATTAGAAAAATACAAGCTTTGAGGATAGGTGAAAAAGTGAGTAGGATCTTGATAAGAAAGTTTAACAGTTGGAATTTGAACAAGAAGATTTATGTTTTTGTAACCAGCTTGATTTACGGAATATCAATAATTACAATTACCTTTTTTACCTCCTTTTATATCGCGACCTTTATTGAGCAGTCGAATAATATTGCAAAGACACAACTGTCCACAATGGCTACCAACTATGAGTATACTCTGGAAAGTTACAAAGAGCTTGCAGAATCAATGATTATAGACGAATCAATTCAGAAATACCTTAAAAGTGAGGGGCCGGATGACCCTAATTATTTCTCTTTGGTACGCAATCTGAATGGGTCGCTTCAGAGCACCTTTGATTCTCATTCAAGTATAAGGGTTATAGCTATAGACAGTTACACTTTTGATGGCGTTGTCTACAAGGGAAACATAAATATGACCTTGAGCTCTTTTGCAAATGCCTTCAGAAGGGATTATGAAAACAGTATTCTAAGCCGTAATCCTGGAACCCTGCGTATGAGTGTTAATGATATGTTTCAAATCAAGGATAAGAATATTCTGAGTGTATATATGCCCATTTATTCGGTCACGAAAATGATTAATGAAGTAGGGCTTTTATGCATAGTATTTGATAATAGCATATTTGAGGGACTTTCTACAAAAAGTTCATTTAACTTTGATTCTGAAATGATGTTGGTGGATACATCCAATACAATTGTATCCTGTACCAATGGTGAATCAATTGGTAAGAAATTCGATTACTCTGATATGCTCAAGGGTTCAAATGGTGATTTTACCGTTATTTCTAATATATATAATTACCAGAAGATAGGCAACTGGAATTATTATATTGTCAGCAGAATACCACTAATGAATATGTACAGAGACAGTCTTGTAATGATTGCTTTTCTTATTGTCATATCCGTTGCCATAGCCTATTTCGGAATGATAATCTGCAAGAAGATATTAAACAGAACCTATAAGCCTCTTGATAGAATAGTTAAGGCTATGAACTGTGCAGCCGAGGGTAATCTGGATGTTAGAATTAATGCTGAAAATGTGGGGATTGATTTTGTACATTTAGGAAATGGCTTCAACTATATGATGGGGCAGATCAATGAACTTATAGAACAGGTAAAGCTTGAGCAGCAGCAGATGGACCAGATCAAGTTTAATGCTCTTCAGGCCCAGATTCAACCTCACTTTCTTTATAATACCCTTGAGTGCATACATTGGCAGGCTTCTGCAGACGGAAATGAGGACATTTCAGATTTTGTAAAGGTGCTGGCACAGTACTACAGGCTATGCCTCAGCAAAGGTAAGGACGTTATTACTCTTGAGCAGGAGATTGAGCACGTACGTAATTATTTATACATACAAAATATCCGATATGACAATATAATAGAATTCAGTATGGAAATAGCTGAAGACTGCAAAAGCATTCCCATCCCCAAAATAACCCTTCAGCCTCTTGTTGAAAATTCCATATATCATGGGATAAAGGTTAGGGAGGGGAAAACAGGCAGGATTAATATAAAGGCAAGTAAAAGGGAAGAGGATGTGTATATAGAAATATCGGATAACGGTACCGGTATGAGCGAAAGTCAGATTGAGAAAATGAATTGTTCAATTTCGGAGTATGACAAGGATTTCGGCTATGGTATCAGGAATGTAAATAAGAGAATTGAGCTTATGTTTGGAAAGGAGTACGGACTGCATTATCAACAGAACTCCTGGGGGGGTGTAACGGTTATAATTCATTTACCCAGTAATCAAGTACAAAGATATGAAGAGGTGTTGTAGAAATGTACAAGGTGCTGATAGTAGACGATGAAAAGATGATCAGAATGGGAATGAAAAGAGCCATTCCGTGGAATACCCTTGGAATAAGTGAAGTATTGCTTGCAAAGTCGGGAAAGGAAGCTCTTGAGGTCATAAGAGAGGAAAAGCCTCAAATATTGATCACCGACATACATATGGACGGAATGACAGGCCTGGACCTTATTGATGCGGCAGTAAATTTTGTTCCTGAGATCAGGGTTATAGTTCTTACAGGTTTTGACAACTTTGAATATGCCAGAAGGTGTATAAAGCTAAACGTACATGATTTTTTTCTCAAGCCTATTGATGAAAAGCAATTGATGGCCTCTGTTAAAAAACAGGCAGACTTTTTAGAGCAAAATAAGATTAAAAACCTTGAGGATATAAATGAAAATAGAGCGAATGCAGTAACCGAGCAAATGAATATTGAGAAGTTCCTGAGGAATCTAGTTCATAACAAAATACTTCAGCCTGAGCAACAAGTCAATGAATTTTGCAGGAAGTATAATTATGATATGGAGCAGAATGTTCAGGTAGCCATTATTGTTCCTCCCCTGTATATTGAAAGCCGTAAGGAGGATCAATATTTTATATCATTATCTATAAAAAATATTTGTATCAGTATGGTAGATGCTCAAAACAGGGGATTAACCTTCATGGATGAGCGAGGAAGGGTAATAATAGCTTTTTTCCTAAACCGGCAAAAAAGGAGCATCCTTGAGCGTCTTCAGGAGCTTAACGGTATCTTAAAGTATGAGTTTTCCCAGAAGCCAAAAATAGTTGTAGGTAATCCTGTAAGCGGAATGAAGAATTTGAAGCTGTCCTATCAGGATGCATTATATTTGCTCCAAAGCGATCATAGGGATTATGACGAAATAATCCAGACAACCGATGCTAAGAATAAGGATAACCTTTTTAAAGAAGTTTTTGTTGAAATGAAGAATACGATGTATTCTGAGGTTGAAAATAATGAACGGGTTTTGTATGTTTTTGAAAGCTTTTGCCGCGCCACTTATTCCTACAATTTGTCAGACTCATATATAATAAGATGCTGTTTTGAAGTTGCAGCCTTGGTATATTATGCTCATCTGACCCATATAAGAGAAGAGGCCGACAACAGGTTGGTACTTTTTCTAAACAGTTTATCAAATATTACCGGAGAGGAAGCTCTGGAATTAACCGGACAATTCTTGACAAAACTGTTATGCTGTAAGGAGGAGCAAAACATTCACGAAATAATTACAAAAGCAAAAAGATATATTAATGAGAACCTTTCAAATGATTTATCGGTATCAGAAATAGCAGCATATCTATATATTACACCTAATTATCTTTCCAAGCTTTTTAAAAAGACTACCGGAGAGGGCTGTAATGAATATATTGTAAGAAAGCGAATTGAAAAAGCCAAGCTACTCTTGGAAACAACAAACCTGAAAGCAAGTAAAATTGCTCTTCTGGTGGGTTATAACGATACAAACTATTTCTCCCTTGCCTTTAAGAAGAATACCGGTCTATGCCCCAAAAAATACAGAGAGGATAACCAGAAGTATTTAAAGAATGCCTGAGCTGATATATATGGCAGCTTAAGTTGGGAGATGTCTCTTCCTGTAGCCTGTTGGGCTGTGGCCCGTTGATTGCCGGAACTGCCTGCAGAAATGCTCAACATTATTATAACCGCATAAAGCGGCAATTTCTGATATTGTAAAGTTATTTTGAACAATATGCTCTTTAGCAAGGAGAATTCTATTACTTATAACATCCTCCATACAGGATATATTGAAGGTTTTTCTGTAAAGTGCCTGAAAATGTCCTGTACTAAGGTGTAAGCGAGCCGCCATGAAAGGGACAGACCAGTGAAAGCCAGGGTTATTCCTTATGTCTGCCCTTAATAGAGTCAGCTCTTGATACTGTGAATGAACATTCTCATAATGATGGGCTTCGGTCAATTTGTTAAAAAGCAGTCTGAACAAAGCCTCTATTGACTCTTCCTTATGCATATAACTATTTGCATTTTCTTCAG
>JAEZIV010000415.1 GCA_023436515.1 Bacillota bacterium | reverse complement strand
TAAGATTTTGTAGTGAAGCAAAAATTGCTCTTTTAAACCTATTTCAGGATATCTCACACACCATTCATAGGTAATACCACGCATAGCCAGAATGAAATGATTGGACAGAACGTCAGTAGGGAGGTCTGACTTAAACTCACCATTTGAGATGCCTTTTTCAATAATAGAACTGAACATCCTATAGATATCTCTCTTGTAACTAATCGAGGAACTTACATCAATAGTATTAGTAATGTGAGTTTTATATAAGATCCTCATGTTTTCATATCCTATTTTATTATCAATAACTTCTGCAATTTTACCAACCAACAAAAGCATAATTTCTTTAGCTGAATTATTGCTGATTATTTCCTCGAAAAATAATTTGTATTCAGAGTCTACTTCTGATACATAATCGTTTATAAGAATTGAAGCTAGTGCGTCCTTAGTATCAAAATGGACATAAAAAGTTCCCTTTGAAATTCCAGCAGCTTCTACAATGGAGTCCACACTTACGTTTTCCACACCATGCTTGAGAAAAAGCTCCCTGGCAATCCGATATATTTTATTTCTTGTATCTGCAGCTTGAAGCTTTCTTTTGTTAATCTTTTCTCCAGACATAATATCTCCTTGGAAAATAAACATATTTCCACAAGGTAGTATATCATCCAATAATAAAAGAAACAAGCTGAAGCATTAACAAGGTATTCGAATACCAAATAGCATAAGGATGAATCTTCCCTTAACAGCAGTATAAAACAAACACTTATTTACATCATCTCAGGCAGTAAGGGTAAGCTGACACCGCTTAGTAATAATACTCGTGCTGAAATGGCACAGGTTATATATAATCTGTTAGGAAAGTAAGATAAACTATATGAAAAGGGGCTGCGTGGGTACGTGGCCCTTTATTTCTGAAGTTATTTACATAGTTGCCGATGAAAAGGGATAAAATTATTGTAATGATTAGCAGAGGTTTACTTGTATAGCCATTATTGATACGGTAACTTATCTTGATTGATTATCTATATATAGCCTTTATTAGCGATTGTAGTAAAACAATGCAATAAGTCGAATAATGTCGAAATAAGAAGATATAAGTCGGAAAAGCAAGACTGTATAATTGACATTTCAATTAATCCCTGTTATATTGTTAAATAAATAACAAAGATATTCTTACAATAAATAAATAACTGGAGGTAGCTATTATGAGAGGATTTGCAATGAAGAAAATTGGACAAACCGGCTGGGTAGAAAAAGAGGTAACAAATTGTGGACCACTTGATGCAATTTGCCGTCCAATAGCTTTAGCTCCATGTACTTCTGACATTCATACTGTTTATGAAGGTGCAGTAGGTGAGCGTACAGATATGATTCTTGGTCATGAAGCAGTTGGTGAAATAATAGAAGTTGGAGAGCTGGTAAAAGACTTTAAGGTAGGAGACAAGGTGCTTGTTCCTGCTATTACACCTGATTGGGGTTCCTTGGAGGCACAACGTGGCTTTTCCATGCATTCAGGGGGATGTCTCGGCGGCTGGAAATTTTCAAATTTTAAGGATGGAGTATTTGCTGAAGCTTTTCATGTAAATGAAGCTGATGCAAACCTTGCATTATTACCCGAGGGTATGGACCCGGCTGAGGCTACAATGTTGAGTGACATGGTTCCTACCGGCTTTCATGGAGCAGAGCTTGCGGAAGTTACTTATGGGGAGGATGTATTAGTTATAGGTATAGGACCTGTTGGCCTTATGTCTGTTAAAGGTGCTGCCCTAAAAGGTGCCGGAAGAATCTTAGCTGTTGGAACTAGACCAAATTGTATTGCTCTAGCAAAGGAGTATGGTGCAACAGATATTATAAGCTATAAGAATGGTCCTATAGATAAGCAGGTAATGGAATTAACAAAGGGTAAAGGGGTAGACAAAGTAATCATAGCTGGTGGAGATGTAGATACCTTTGTTGAGGCTGTAAAGGCTGTAAAACCAGGTGGTATTATTTCTAACGTAAATTACTTAGGTAGTGGTGATTATGTTAAAATCCCTAGAGAAGCATGGGGCGTAGGAATGGGCCATATTAGAATAGTTGGTGGTTTAATGCCGGCAGGACGTATGCGTACCGAACGCCTTGCAAATCTCATGATGAATGGCAGACTTGATGTTTCAGGTATGCTGACTCATAAATTTGAAGGACTTGATAGTATTCCCCAGGCATTAGAGCTAATGAAAAACAAGCCAAGTGACCTGATCAAGCCGGTAATTACAATATCATATAAGTAATTTAGCTTTATACCCTTATATAAAATACCTCGCCGATTAGAAAGGGCACTGAAAAACTATACTTTTTCAGTGCCCTCCGATTAGACGGGGTATTTTTTTACAAGAGTAATACCTTCTATACTAAAGGTCTCATAAAGGGATATATCAGCCTTCAATTTGCTTAGGCCTCAGAGCTGTTAAATTCCTTGATGTCAAAGGAAGCTGCCACGCATTCTCTTGCTGCTGCCAAAGAAGACAGTTGGCCATTGGTAAGCATTTGAACCAAAATATTTCCGATTGCAGTTGCCTCGGTAGGGCCAGCCAGCACTCTGCGTCCTGTATATTCCGACGTTAATTTGTTTAAGTAATCGGCATTGGAGCCGCCGCCAATAATCTGAATGTAATCAAAACTCTTGCCGGTTAGTTGCTCAATACGGGTAATGGTACTTGCATAGCATCTTGCAAGGCTGTTGTAAATAACCGAAGCTATTTCACCTAAGGTTTCAGGGATTTGCTGCTCTGATTTTTTACAATAGGCTTTAATGGCTTCTACCATACTGTTTGGAGATAAAAAGCTATTGTCATTACAGTCTACTACAGAGGCAATTTTCTCTTGGGAGGCCATAGCGCAAATTTCAGCGTAGGAATATCCTTGACCTATTTCTTTTTTTACCGATTGTATCATCCATAAGCCCATAATATTTCGCAAAAACCGGTATCGGTAGTCAAACCCGCCTTCGTTTGTGAAGTCTGCCTCCATACTTTCCTTGGAGCAGATTGGGTCTTTTAATTCTATTCCTACAAGAGACCACGTTCCGGAGCTGATGTACAGGGCATTGTCACAGGTGTCGGGAACAGCTAAAACCGCTGAGGCTGTATCGTGAGAACAGGTCATGATTACCTGACAGTCATAGCCTACTATTTCTTTTATCTCATTTCTGAGATTGCCAACCAAGGTGCCGGGCTTTTGTATGCTTTTAAATATATTGCGGGGAAGTGAAAGCTTATCAATAAGCTCAAAGTCCCAGTCCTTCGTGTGGAGGTTTACTAGCTGTGTTGTCGTGGCTATGGTATATTCCTGTTTCATTTCACCGGTAAGCAGGAAGTTGTAGTAATCGGGGGTCATCAACATAGCAGCAGCTTGTTCTAAATACTCCGGGTTTGTTTCCATGATGGACATCAACTGGTAGATGGTATTATACATCTGTTTTTGAATACCCGTTCTGTAGTAAAGCTCCTCTGCTGATATGTGCTTGTCTACAACCTTATCCATTGCTTCAGTCCTATGGTCCCGATATCCTACAGCCTGACCTAGGAGGCTGCCTCCTTTATCCAGCAGAACAAAATCAACTCCCCAGGTATCAATACTCACACTCTTAGGGATTTTGCATAGCTCACTGCATTTTTTCATACCCGCTAAAATATGGGCAAATAGCTTTTCGGTATTCCAGCATAATTGTCCAGCCTTGTTTTCCATTCCATTTTCAAATCGGTATACTTCCTCCAGAAAGATTTTGCCATCCACCAGACTGCCCAATACATGTCTGCCGCTGGAGGCACCAATGTCAATTGCCAAATAGTATGTATTCATTACCACTCCTCCTGCAATTAATCAACCACTACACTGTTTTGTAGTAACGCATTTACATAATATGGTTCCTGAAAAAGTTATTCACTGCCCTTTGGATACTTTTTATAGCCAGGGTGCTTGCCTGTTACTTTGTAGCCCTCTCGCATGGAGATTAACCTGTCGATGTTCTCCCTTGAAATTTCCTTTGCTCCCCCAAGTAAATGTGCATTTAAGCTGATTTTTGCAAATAGCTCCAGGGTTTCCATCCGGTAATATGCCGTAAGCAAATCTGCACCAACAGCCAGGGCACCATGATTCTGAAGCAATACAACGTCATGGGCTCCAAGATAAGGGGCTATGGCCTCCGGTACTTCATAGGTTGATGGTGTTCCATACGGGGTGACGGGAATTGAGCCCAATGCGATAACTGTTTCAATCATGGAATACTCATCCAGGGCAATGTTGGCTACCGCATAACCTGTGGCTACAGGCGGATGAGCATGAAGGACAGCGCCAACATCCTCTCTTTCTTCATAGCATCTCAGATGCATCTTGATTTCGGAGGAGGGTCTGTATTCACTCTCCTCCAAAAGTATTCCGCTGTTATCAATATGTACAATTTTGTCAGGGGTGATATAGCTTTTGCTAATTCCGGTTGGGGTAGCCAAGTAAGTACCATCCTCCAACTTCACTGTTATGTTTCCGTCATTTGCAGCAACCCAGCCAAGCTGCCACATTTTGTGGCAGATATCGCAAAGCTGTTCCTTAATAATATTCACTTTTAATATTTCCGTATTACTCATAATATCCTCCATTAGGATCACGTATTCTACACAGATACGTAAGCTAACAATAGTAACGCACCATTTTAGTCTTATTTATATAGTGGACCATAGGCAGCACAGGCTCTATAATCCTGTCCCTCTTTATCCATTCCGAAGGCATTCCATGCAGCGGGACGGAATAGCTTTTCTTCCGGAACGTTATGCATGCTAACTGGAATGCGGAGCATAGAGCATAACGTAATCAGATCTGCACCAATATGTCCGTAAGAGATGGCACCATGATTTGCTCCCCAGTTATTCATTACAGTATAAGCATCCCTAAAGGCACCCTCTCCTGTTGTTCTTGGTGCAAACCAAGTGCAAGGCCAGGTATAGTCTGTTCTCTTCCATAATATATCTGTAACCTCCTCAGGCAGCTTAACCGTCCAGCCCTCTGCAATCTGAAGTATTGGACCGAGGCCCTTCACAAGGTTCAAGCGGATCATGGTCACAGGCATTTCCACCTTCGTAACGAATCTGGAGGAGTAGCCACCACCTCTGAAGTAACCATTGTCAGCAGCATTCCAGGTAGTTGCGGCCAGTATTGCCTCTTGATCCTCCTCCGTAATATCATACCAGGGCTTTATTACTCCGTTGCCCTTTTCATCCTTTGCCTCTCCGTTGGCATCCAGACAGGCAGCCCCGGAATTTATCAAATGTATAAAGCCCTCCGAAGCCTTTGCAATACCCTGAAGCTCATATCCCGTCGCCTTTTTTACAGCCTCCGGACTCCAATAGGTACGCACGTCGGCAAAAATCTGAGCACGGTTTGTCAGCAGCTTCATAAACAGCATTCCCAAGCCATTTAAAACATCATTTTCTGTGGAAAGAATATATGGCTCTCTTGCACCGTTCCAGTCGAAGGAGGTATTCATAAGAGCTTCGGCAAAATCTCCATTTGGATAAAAGTCTGTCCACTGTCTCTGACCTTGAAACCCTGCAGCAAGGGCATTATGCCCAACCGCTTCTTCCTCGCAGCCCTTTGGAAGCTTAGGATTTCCATTCATCATATCCTTAATTATACACATCATCTTTACGACAAATTCCCAGTCTTTTTCTTTTTCCTCAGGGCTTTTCTGGACTTCAGCAGGATTCTTGTCAAAGCCTTCCTTACATTTTTCCTTGGTCCATTTCAGGGCCTTTTTAAATTCTTCCTCATCATAAATGCCCTCTGTCATTCTTCTGATGATTTCAACCTCATCAACAGACTCTACCCTCATTCCCAAATACTCTTCTATAAATGCAGGATCAATGATTGAGCCGCCAATTCCCATACAAATAGAGCCGATCTGGAGGTATGATTTACCCCTCATAGTTGCGGCTGCAACTGAAGCACGTCCAAAACGCAGTAACTTTTCCTTAACATCCTCGGGAATGGTAGTATCCTGTGCGTCCTGTACATCACGACCATAGATGCCAAAGGCGGGAAGCCCTTTTTGTGCATGGGTCGCCAATACTGAAGCCAAATATACTGCTCCGGGTCTTTCAGTTCCGTTGAAGCCCCATACGCCTTTTATCGTCATAGGATCCATGTCCATAGTTTCAGCACCGTAGCACCAGCAGGGCGTTACGGTAAGAGTAATATCAACGCCTGCTTTTTTAAATTTATCCGCACAGGCTGCAGCCTCTGCAACACGGCCGATTGTAGTATCGGCTATAACTACCTTAACTGCTTCACCGTTTGAATATCTAAGGTTCTCTTCAAATAATCTTGCTGCTGCCTTAGCCATGTTCATAGTTTGTGCTTCCAAGGATTCTCGTACATTTAGGTAGCCTCTTCTGCCATCAATGGTTGGACGTATACCGATAACAGGGTAATCGCCAATCAATCTGCTTTTTGCCATTTTAAAGTCCTCCTTATAAAAATATCGAAGCTTATACTATCATTATAAGGTGGTCAGCTCTGTAAATCTTGTGCTATAATAGACTAAAAATATAACAATATTCACTTTGGTAGTTCAGGGGATATCAAATGAAGTATTTAGATTATAGAGAGCATAGGAAGCAAGGCACCTTTGGCTTTCCTGTGGAATTTTATCATATTGAGCCCAGTCATCTCAGGTATCAAATGCCCTATCATTGGCATCCGGAGTATGAAATTATTCGTATAATAGAGGGGTCTTTTCATTTGACCCTGGATAATAGGAGCTTTGTAGTAAACAAAGGTGATATTCTCTTTTTACAGGATGGAACCTTACATGGTGGTACTCCTGAGAGCTGCATCTATGAATGCCTAGTTTTTGATATGAAGCTTTTATTAAAAGAAAGCAATATCAGTTCAAATATAACTCAAAAGCTCCTTCGACATGAGATAACCATCAGACAACAGCTGCCTGGTGATTTAGTCAGCATAAAAGACACAATTGAGAATTTGTTTCATGTAATAACTGAGAAAAAGACTGGGTACGAATTTCTGACACAGGGTTATCTTTTCCAACTGCTGGGGATTATTTTGAATGAGCATTTATACCAAGTTAATACTAATGCAGCACATATTTCTCAACAGCATGTGCAGATATTTAAAAGAGTACTAAGCTATATCGAGGATAATTATACCGAGCACATTGCCCTTGAGGATTTAGCTAAAATAGCCGGTATGAATCCTAAGTACTTTTGCCGTTTCTTTCGAGTTATGTCCTATCATACTCCCATTGATTACATAAATTATTATCGGATTGAATGTGCCTGCCAGCAATTATCCTCAACAAAAAACTCCATTACAGAGGTGGCCTATAATTCCGGCTTCAATGACATCAGCTACTTTATAAAGACCTTCCGAAAATATAAGGGGATTACACCAAAGCAATATATAAGAAAAGAGTTTAAATAACGCCGATTAGCCTGCTATATCAGTTTTTCCTTAAGTATAAATCACATATTTAATAAAAGACTCAAGTCGAAGTTGTTTTTCACCCTCATCGAATTCTTTATAGTTCTGTGCGCCTTATGATTAAGAATCACCAATAAGGGTATTATTATACAAGAAAATCATAAGGAGGATTTATTGCCATGGATTTGCAGAGTATTTTGTCTGCATTCGGGCTTACACTACTCCCAGGCTTATCATCAGGCGTAGGCAGTGCGCTTGCCTTCTTTACAAAAAGGACCAATACAAAATTTCTATCCGTTGCACTTGGGTTTTCAGCTGGAGTTATGATTTGTGTGGAGAACCTCACCTTTCAATTTACGGCTTGATAGCAGGGATGATGGTTATGGCAGTAAGCTTGTTACTGTTTATTTAGGGCATTAGTATTGTTAGAAGCTTTGTTGCAGAGGCTCATACTTCACTATGGCAATGGACTGGAGATACAGGGAGAGGAGGGAAAAGGAACAAACGTTATCATGAAATACCTGATGTTGAAAAAGCAAACAATGCTACCCCATGAAAAGTAATGGACAGTTGAGGACAGTGAGAAAAAAGCAGAGATATGGAATACAGAACGGGCTTAGTCGGCGATAAGGAAGATAGCTGCCGCTATTGGAGGTACATATGATACGAGCTATTGTAATAGATGATGAGCAATTGACTATGGAATATATCTGCACACTGCTAAAGGAAACCGGGAGGACTGAAGTTGTCGGAGGGTATATTAACCCCATTACAGCACTGGAGGAAGTATTCAGGCTTCAGCCGGATGTGGTATTTTTGGATATTGAGATGCCCGGACTCAATGGCTTGCAAATAGCACAAAGGCTTTATGAGTCAGATCTGCAAACTGAAACAGTATTTATTACTGAATACAATGATTATGCAATTGAGGCCTTTAGGGTTAATGCAATAGATTATCTCCTTAAGCCTGTTGCTTACAATGAGCTTAGCAGAACCATAGGGCGGGTCGAAAGGCGTAGAGGCAAGCATCTGGTACCAGGTAGTAAATCACAAAAAGTTAACATTGCAGCTTTAGGAGGCTTTAACATCTGGATTGAGGATGATAGAGATAAGAAGCAATTAAGGTGGTATGCAAAAAAATGCAAGGAGCTAATGGCGTATTTTGCATTGCAGGGCACCTTATCGGAGGTATCAAAGTGGAAACTTATTGAACTCCTTTGGAATGACAAGGATTCTGAGAAGGGGGATATCAATCTAAGGAGTACCTTGAGCAGGCTCAACAAAACACTCAGGGAATCGGGCACAGAAATGAGAGTCATTTCGAAAAGGAACAGCTATATCCTAAAGGGAGACAATATTACAGTAGATGCCTTGGAACTTCAAAGGCTTGCTCTTGACCCAAAACCTATAGAGAAGCAATCATTATTTCAATACGAAGCAGTTGTATCCTCATACAAGGGTACCCTTTTGGAGGGATATGAATACCCCTGGAGCGAGGAGCTGAGAGTAACTTATCAGAGATTTTTTGTAATACTGTGTCGTAAACTTGCAGAGTATTACTTAGAGCAGGAAAAGAATACTGTTATGGCTCTGAGTATTATAGAAGTGTGGTTGAGTTACGAACCCTACGACGAGGAAGCACATTCCATGGCCTTAAAGCTTCATTTCATAAAAGGTGGTAGAGCAGCAAAGCAAAGATATTATGATCAGCTATGTGATCGGTTTGATAAGGAGCTTGGTATTAAACCTAGCGATAGACTAATAAAGCTTTATAAAGAATTGAAACAAAGATCGATTTAATTCGTTCTTTTTCTTTATTTTGCAACAAAATTGCAACAATCCATGTAATAAAATAGATTTATATATCTAAATTAGTAAAAATATTCATGGGGGTGAAAGATAATATATCAAAAGAAGTTTGAAAGTGCTAAGTTCACAATACATTCTAACAGAGAAAAAGGATGTTATAGGTTATCTAATTTTATATTCCTAAGAGGTGAGATGATGAAAATAAAACGAATTATGTCTTATGTGTTGGTTATTGCAATGCTTTTCAGCTGTATTAATTTAAGTGTTTTTGCAGCAGCCGGTTCAAGTGCCAAGTATGAAATAGCGGTGGCAGTTGATCCGAGTAATACTTCAATAAATCTTGACACATTTGAGAATGATCTTAAGTCAAAAATGGTTGCTCTTCAGCCATCTTTGGCCAATAGCGAAATTGCTATTAGTTATGTTCAACCGAATTCCATAAAAGTGACCGATCCAGATGTCTGGAACATTTATGACCATTACTACAGTAAGGCTTATGAACAAAGTAGCAAGACTCATGCTGATAAAAGCACTCTGCTGAGCTTGGCAAATAGAACCGGACAGCCCTTCTATTACTATAAGGAAGGTCAAACTGCGAGTTCAAACTTTTATACCAGTCCCGATGAAGGTAGAAATGCAATCCATCCCCGTGACAAGCATATTTATAATGAGGGCAGCAGAGTCACCTTCATGGGCTATAGTGTACCGGCTTATAAGGATTTTATGCTCTATCCTGATGAGAACTCAGGAAAAAAGACCATAGAGTATTCTATATACTTGGATTCAGTAAGTAACCATACCTTGGCTGGTGCCGGGTTTTTGGTAAATTCCAAGATAACTGGTTCTGGTGCTTCGGCGGTTATAAATGGCTATCTGGTGTACTATAATTATTCAAATTTTTCCAAAACCACATTAACAGGTGATACTGTTCACCTGTATAAGCTAACCAATGTTAATGTCGATACACTTCACGGCGACGGACTGGGAATTGGAGGAACAGGCTTTACTCAAGTAGTGGGCTCTACTACTCCTAAAGTAACTGGTAAGAAGGTAAAGGATATCACGTTAGAGGTGAGCAGATCGGGAATAAAATTCTATGAAAAGGACGGAACTGTTTCGAACTCAACCTTTAGCGAGGTCTTTTCTTACTCGATACCTTCCATCAACGTTTCTACAAATTATGGCTTTGGACCCCTTGCTGCATACACCTCACATAGCTGCACCGAGTTGACAATCTATACCTACGATAACATAACCTTAACCAGTAATTCCACCAAAAAATTTGATGATAAAATCCTTGAACCGAAATGGAAGGATGGTGCGGTTCATGCTCTGATAAATGTAGACAACAGCGGTATTATTAACTTTACCGACAACAACACCAGAACAGAGATGCTTCAAAGGCTTATAGACCGGGATGTACATTACATAGGCTGGGGTAAGTCGTCTACAACCGAAGAAATTAAGTTTATAAATGAAAATAATGGCAATGGTTTTCATATTGATACAGATGTGAGCTTAGATAATGTAACCTATAGTGATATTAGTAAACCAAAAGAAACGGCAGCAGATTATGATGCACAGGTGGAGGCTATAGCGCGTTATCTTGTAGCCCTCACTGCCCCAAGTGTTGACCGGGCTCCGATTGCTAAGATAGCATATGCTGACGATAAGTTAAGCAGTGTATCTACAGACCCCAATGGGGGTGTGTTAACTGAGCATTGGAGTATAAAAGAAGCTAATGAAGCAAATTGGACGGTTGCTGCTAATGCCGATGCTGCGTCAACCACTCTGGCAGCAATTCTGCTTGATCCTAATAAAAATGTGCTGGTCCAGCTGATAGTGGAAGATGAGGACGGAAACTTCAGTGAACCGGATGTACTATATCTATCAAATCAGCTGACAGTAAAGCCTATTGCAAATTTTTCAATAGATGAAAGCATCGATATTGAAACCTCCACGTCAGCTAAAGTAAAGCCTGTCAATACATCCTTTGATCCCTATGTGGATGGACGGGCTATGACCTACAAATGGGAGGTCTATAATGAAATGAACAAGCTGGTTCTTTCATCTACGGATTTTGAGCCTGAGTTTGATTTTGAAGGGAAGCCCGCGGGGCGCTATGATGTGAAGCTAACTGCTTCTGCACCTGGGCCTATTCAGTCGGGTACCTTTGTTCAAGCCATTAGCATTATAGATACCATTGCTCCAAAGCTATTAGTGGACCTTAAAGGAAGTAAAAATAATGCTACTGCAACAATTCAAATTGTTGACTATGGTTCAGGGCCTGACAGTTATCGCGTTAGGACAACAGATAACAGTAATGTACAGATTACAGGTCCCTGGATACCTGCACAAGCACCTCTTTCAATAAGCAAAACATATGCCTTTGTTCCAACTGCATTAAAAAGCCTGGAATTTGAAGTCAAGGACGGCTCAGGAAACACAGCCAGCTATCCTGTAGATTTTAATATACCGATGATTGCATACACACCAAACGGTGGAAATATCTACACCAACTTTATTTACGATGAGGATGTGAGAGTGGATATCTCCAGCTTGACTGATGCGACTGTCTCAGATTGGTACTATCAGTGGCTGCCATTAGCCACATATCCTGTTGATAAGGATATCACTGTCGAAGGTATACATGTGACAGGATCTGCCGTTGCTAGTATTCCTCAACCAAATCAGATTGGCAGCTACTACCTCCACGTTAAAGCCTTTAATAGTGAAGGAAAATCTAATTCGGCAGTTTCAGAGAGATTTAATGTAGCAGTTGCACAGAACGGAGTTCAGGATTTCCGCATTATCGCAACAAGTGCATCAGGCATAACCTTTTCCTGGACCTTACCTAAGGATGCGACAGCACAAAAAATTTTATACTCCGATGATAATGGAGTTACCTGGAAACAGGCTACCCATGCTACACTGTCCGGGTCAGACAACACAGCAGTTGTCACAGGGCTGAGCTTGAGTAACGATTACATTTTCAAACTCAAGGTGGATGGCGGAGAAGATGCCGGAGAATCCAATCTGGTTTATTGGAAAGACCTTGTCAAATATGCATCAGGGGATAGTTCAATCTCTGTTACAAAGAATGTTACCCTTATAACATCAGCAGGTATCGGAACAACCGTTACCTGGAGTTCGGATAATACAAGCCTGGCAGACCGTATCGGCAATATATTCCGTCCCAGCTATACAGAAGGAAATAAAAATGTAACCTTGACTGCCACAATAAGCAATGGAGCTACCACATATACTATTCTGTTTATATTAACAGTTATAGCAGAAGCTCCAACTGATGAAGAGACTGTCACACATGATAAAGCAAATTTAGCCATTATATATGCTGATGGAGATCACGCAGCTCATGTTACAAAAAATGTAACCCTGTCAGCCATTACTATACCTTCACTGGGCAGCACCGTAACATGGACCTCCAGCAATACAGGACATGTCACTACAGGAGGTGCAATAACTCGTCCTGCCAATGGTTCGGGGGATGTAATTGTTTATTTGACAGCCACTATTACCAAAAATTCTGAAGCAGAAACAAAGGTTTTCAAATTGACAGTGAAAGAGGAAGCTCAGACAGACAGGCAGGCATTGGATGAACTTGAGATAGTTTATGCTCCATTGGATCATTCCGGACATGTAACTCAGAATGTTGGTTTGCCCGCAGCTGCCTCAAATGGAGTTCCTGTTATCTGGACCTCAAATAACCAGGACGTTATCACAGGTGGTGGAACGGTTACCAGACCTGCTAACACATCAGGAGATACCATTGTTACGCTAACAGCTGCAGTTGGAGCCGAAACTCGAACGTTTGCTTTAACAGTATTGGAAATGACGCCGGATGATGCTGGTGCGGTCGCAGCTGACAAGGCACAATTGAAGATTATATATGCAACTGGTGATAGTGAGAGTAGTGTAACACAAAGTGTCACTCTTTTAACAGCTTTGAGCAATGGATCAGCAGTAGTCTGGAGTTCAGACAAACCTGCTGTTATAGGGAGTGACGGAATAGTTGTACGTCCGGCTTTTGGCAGCGGCAATGACACCGTAACATTAACTGCTGATATATCCAAAAACGGAGTGACGACTTCTGCAATATATGTATTGACGGTTATAGAAACACCCGAAAATACGGATGCTCAGGATATTCAAGCTGATCTTGATGACATAAGTATTGTATATCAAGCTGGTGATGCTGCTGATCATGTTACCAAGAATGTTGGATTACCCCTTACAGGAACCAAGGGTTCAGATATAAGCTGGACATCCTCGGATAGTCTGTTGTTGGATAAGGAGGGTAATGTATACAGACCTTCCGATCGAACAGGAGATAGCACGGTAACCTTAACAGCCACAGTCAGCAAGGGTACAGCAACGCCTATTACAAAAACCTTCACACTGTTGGTAAAGGCGCTTGGGTCTAACGATGAAAGTGTGCTGATCCAGGATAAAAACCTATTAAATATTGGGTTTACCGGCGGTGATGCTGACAGTTCCGTTACACAGAATATTACACTGCCGGTTTTGGGTGCAAATGGCAGTACCATAAGCTGGAGCAGCGATAATCCGGGGGCTGTAACTACCGGTGGTGTGATTACGCGGCCCGCAGCCGGGAGCTCAGATGTCACTGTTAGATTGACTGCAACCTTAACCTATAATGGAATCACTGAGACCAAGGTATTTGAAATAACTATAAAGGCACATGATCAGATCCCGTCGAGCAATCCGTCAAATACCGAAGCACTCCCAACCGGAGTAGATATTCTGGTAAACGGTAAGATTGAAACTGCCGGTACAGCTCGTCTATCCAATAATGGGAACAGAAAAGCTATTACAATTACCGTAGATCCTAAGAAACTTGAGGATAGGCTTGAAAGAGAGGGTAATAATGCATTGGTTACCATACCGGTTAAAACTGATGCAGAAATCATCGTTGGTGAGCTTACTGGTGACATGATTAAGAACATGGAGATAAAGCAGGCATCTCTCGAGGTGAAAACAGGTACAGCCAGCTACACTATACCTGCACACCAGATAAACATTGATGCTATCTCAGCCCAGTTTGGCAGTAACATTGAGCTTAAAGATATAAAGGTAAGTATAGAGATATCTAATTCCACCAAGGATACAGTTAAGGTGGCCGAAAACTCTGCAGAAAAGGGCAAATTTACTATTATAGCTCCGGTGATGGATTTTACAGTCAAGTACACCAATGGAAATAAAACTGTAGAAGCCGACAGGTTCGATATTTATGTACAAAGAACCATAGCTATTCCTACCGGAGTTGACCCCAATAAGATAACCACGGGAGTTGTAGTTGACCCTGACGGGACGTCAAGACATGTGCCTACAAGAGTGACGATAGAAAACAGAATATACTACGCAGTCATAAACAGCCTGACTAACAGTACCTACACAGTAGTATGGCATCCCCTTGAATTTGATGATGCAGAGAAGCACTGGGCAAAGAATGCAATTAATGATATGGGCTCAAGAATGGTAGTCACCGGAGTTGGCAACAACTTGTATGAACCCAATAGAGACGTTACCCGTGCAGAATTTGCAGCAATAATTGTCAAGGCATTGGGACTTAAACCCGGTATAGGAGCAAATCCCTTCTCTGACGTAAAGAATACAGCCTGGTATGCCGATTATATTAAAACTGCAACGGATTACAAGATAATAACCGGCTATGGGAATGGTAAATTTGGTCCAATGGACAATATAACCCGTGAGCAGGCAATGACAATGATAGGTAAGGCTATGAATATCACAGGCCTGAAGGTTCAACTATCCACAGAGCAGATTGGAGAGCTCCTTTCAGGTTTTGGTGATGGCAGTAAGGCAGCCGGTTATGCAAAAAACAGCATTGCCGCCTGCATAAAGAGCGGAATCATTTCCGGCAGAAACGGAAAGCTAATAGCTCCAAAGGACTACATTACCAGAGCCGAGGTGGCTGTAGTTGTGAGAAATCTACTGATAAAGTCAGATTTGATCTAGGCTAATAAAATAAAGTAAGCACAAGCTGGTAAATCTGTGATAGGTATAAGTAACAATTATCACTATTCACGGAGATTTAAGTAATTAAAAGAAGATGATTTCCATTTTTGTGGGGATTATCTTCTTTTTTTAGTGCGTCCTGTGTCCAGCAAAGCTGGACCACGCCAGTTGGTGTAAGTCCCGAATCTGCTCAGACTTCTGGCAAATTATGTCGAATAAAGCGGAAAAATATAGATAGTGGCAGATAATTTTGTCAAATAATTAACTATCTTGTTGGAAAGTAGACGTAAAAGATATATAATCATAATAGACCTAGATATAATAAAGTGGGAGAGGTGCTAATCTAATGTTTAAGAACTTAAAGGTATTTAAGAAGATGCTGTTAATGGCAGCGTTTATGTTGTTGCTGCTGTTTTATCAGAGTGGTGTTTCGTTTTTTTTCCTGAATAATGCAAATAAAGACATTGAGAGCCTGTACAGTAAATATTTGAAGGGTACTGAATATGTAAATGATATACGGGCCAACTCCAGAGCAAATGAAGCAAATCTGCTCTACATAATCCTAAATACCGAAAATAAGGCCTTTCAAGAAGATAAGCTTAAGGAGCTGAACGAGAAGTCAGAGCTTATATCAAGCAACATTGCAGCCCTAAAGGCCCTTGATATTGAAAACCTCGGTGCGGATGCACTCTCTTCCGCATCCCTGAATGTAAGTGATTTTAATGTGGCAAGAGATGAGATTATAAAGCTGGCATTAGCAGGAGATCAGGCTGCTGCAATGAAATTGTTCAATGAAAACGTAAAATACATGAATGAATATCAGATACAATATCAGGAGCTGTCAAAGCAGCTTGTAGAGTTGTCTGCCGACATTCATGAGCAAAATTCAAAGAATACCCAAAACGTTGCATTATCACTGGCAATTACTCTACTTTCTGCTATTGTACTCGGTGTAGGGA